>CALMCD010000252.1 GCA_937863075.1 uncultured Rhodoferax sp.
CCATGACTAATGAACATACCACTGCCATCGCCTACGAAACACTAGCAGACTTCGCGCCCGATTGGATCGTGACACCGGGTGACACTATCAGCGATTTATTGGAAGAACGCGGCTGGACACAAACCGAATTGGCGCAACGCTTGGGTTGTACACCGAAGCATATTCACCTTTTACTCAAAGGCACGGCTTCCATTACGCAAGATACCGCTCTCAAGCTAGAAAAAGTGCTGGGCAGCACGGCTCGATTTTGGATGGGACTAGAAACACAATACCGCGAACAATTGGCACGTCAAAGCGAATTAACCGCCTTTGAAAAAGATACGCCTTGGCTGAAAGAAATCCCATTGAACGATATGCTGAAATTCGGATGGGTGCAGAAATTGGACAACAAAGTGCTGCAAGTGGTGGAGTGCTTGAAATACTTTGCCGTTTCCAGCGTAACGGGTTGGCGCAATCAATACCAACACCCCGTAGCCGCTTATCGTGCCAGCGAAAAACTCACGAAAAAACCTGCTGCGGTTTCCACTTGGTTGCGCCAAGGCGAACGCTTGGCGGATGACATCCATTGTGAATTATTCGACAAAGCGAAATTCACCACCACCTTGCAGCAAATTCGCGCATTAACAACCGAGTGCGAACCCGCATCGTTCTTACCAAAATTACAAACTTTGTGCGCACAAGCGGGCGTTGCCGTGGTGATTGCACCAGCACCACAAGGCTGTCCTGTCAGCGGGGCAACAAAGTGGCTTTCACCAGATAAAGCCTTGATTATTTTGAGTGTTCGGGGTAAAAGCGATGATAAATTATGGTTTACTTTTTTTCATGAAGCCGCACATTTATTGAAGCACGGTAAATTATTGACGTTTTTGGATATTCTGGGTGAAGATGGATTAAATCCAGAAGAGGAAGAAGAAGCTAATAATTTTGCACGCGATTTTTTATTGTCTTCTAGTGCATATCGAACGTTTGTAGGTTCTCACAAAGGTAATCAACTCAATATGCAAACGGTTCGCATTTTTGCCAAAGAGCAGGGGGTAGCACCCGGAATTGTAGTGGGACGATTGCAGTTTGAAAAATTATTACCTTATAACCATCTAAATGCGCTAAAAGTTAAATATCAATGGGCGCACGATAAAAAATAGTAAATAGTTATTTAAATAATTTATTATTTGTTTTTACAAATTGAAATAAACCCTATGCTAGATATTGAATACGACCACCCCGAAGGCACACAAGGCGTTTGCGCCACCCGCCACGCTTGGGCAAAAGTCCCGCCCGAACCATCGGCTACGGAACGCGCCGCGCTTAAAGACAAAATCCGCCGCTTATTAAAAGAGAAAAATGCGGTGATGGTGTCGCACTATTACGTTCACCCCGATTTGCAAGATTTGGCGGAAGAAACGGGCGGTATCGTCAGCGATTCGTTGGAAATGGCGCGTTTTGGGCGCGACCACGCGGCGCAAACGCTGGTCGTATCCGGTGTGCGCTTTATGGGCGAAACCGCCAAAATTTTGTCGCCGGAAAAAACCATTTTGATGCCCGATTTGGACGCGAATTGCTCGCTCGATTTGGGTTGCCCATTGGATGAATTCAGCGCGTTTTGCGATGCACACCCTGACCGCACAGTGGTGGTTTATGCCAACACCAGCGCGGCGGTGAAAGCGCGTTCGGATTGGCTCGTCACCTCCAGTTGCGCGTTGGATGTGGTGAACGCCTTGAAAGCCAAGGGACACAAAATTTTGTGGGCTCCCGATCGGCATTTGGGTGCGTACATCCAAAAAGAAACGGGTGCGGATATGGTGATGTGGAATGGCTCGTGCATCGTGCATGACGAATTCAAATCGCTGGAACTGGAATTATTGAAGCGCGAACACCCGAACGCCAAAATTTTGGTACACCCCGAATCGCCTCCGGCAGTGGTGGCGTTGGCGGATGAGGTGGGTTCTACCTCGGCGATTTTGAACGCAGCCCGCACGATGGATGCTAAAACATTCATCGTCGCCACCGACAACGGCATGATGCACAAGTTGCGCACCCAAAACCCCGACAAAATCTTTTTAGAAGCGCCCACCGCTGGCAATAGCGCAACGTGCAAATCGTGCGCCCATTGCCCTTGGATGGCAGCGAATAGCTTGGCGGATGTAGCGCGGGTGCTGGAAACGGGCGAAAACGCGATTCAAGTCGATCCCGCTTTGGGATTACGCGCCCGTGTTCCGATTGACCGGATGTTGGCGTTTACAGCAGCCCTTAAAAACGGGACGGATAGCGGGAAATTGGTTCCGAATATCGGGGCGGCGTAGGCTCCAGCCGCTGGAGTGTTTCGTGGTAACTGCGCAAAATCGCGCTGATTTGCGCATTATTGTGGGCAAAATTGCGGCATTGGCGGCAGATGAGGCGATGGGGTTCGGCTTTCAATCGGGTCAGCCACCCCGCTTCCTCGAACTGGCCGGACGTATGTAGAAAAGTGAATTCTTGGCAATTCATGAGGGCCGCCTTCCTTGAAACCATTTTTCATTCAAACACAACTGAATCTGTTTGCGCGCACGGCTCATGCACTGCCAGTAATCGGTTTTGCTCAAGCCCAGCGTGTCACAAATCTCATCGGCATCGCATTCCAACAACTCTTTCATGCTAAACACGCGGGCGGGTTTGGCAGGGAGCTGGTTCACGCAAATATCCACCATGCGGAAAAATTGATGGGTTTGCAATTTTTCTACCGGTGTTTGCCACGCGGGGGGGGCTACGCCGTCTGCCGAATGCCCACGTTGATCAAACAAAGTCTGGTCGATATCGTCTTCCGAGAGGGTGCTGTAACTCACCTCGGTGCGGTATTTATGCCGCAGCCGATCGGTGATTTTGTGTTTCAAAATACCAAAAATATAGGGTTTGACACCACTATCTGCCCACACCTGTGCAGGGCTGGTGAGGAGTGCGGTGAGGGCATCCTGCACCGCATCCTCGGCTTCTTCGCGCGGTTGCAGGTGCAACAATGCAAAGCGCAGCATGGGGGTACGCAGGTCTTTGGTAATTTGGACAAAATCAGGTGGGGCGTTCATTTCTCGGTAAGCATACATCAAGAGCGTAACGCCCACCACCTTGTGTGCATACCACCATCAACATCGCCGCAATCATGAGCGGTACTTTGAAGCCCTGCCCTGCATCGGTGTCGATTTGGTTCCAACCCGACCAACCCAAATCAAAATGCACCGTATAAACCGCCACCCAAGTGACGTAGAGCAAACCCAACGCCGCCAAGCGACTGCCCAATCCCAGCAAAAGCAAGCCACCCAAGACCACCTCGCCGATGCCCGCTAAAACCCAGTTGCTATTGGCACTAATCCACGCTTGGGGAATCGGAAAATGGAGGGTTGCAAACCATTGTGGCGCTTCCGGCCCCGCTGCGAGTTTGCCCCACCCCGCGCGAATAAATTCTTGTGCCACCCACACCCGCACCAGCAAAAGCCCGATGCCGTCCAGCGTGTTATGCAGCATCTGATTGAGTTTCGCGTTCCAAATAAGTAAGGAATTCATTTTTCAAATCTCCGTAATAGGGGGATTCCCACTGAGATTGCCGGACAAAATCGGCTATCAAAAGATTCCATTTTTCCTCACCCAGTTGCGCACGCAGCGCGGGGAAGGAGGCTTCGACCATCTGGCTCGCGCCCAACCACACGAGATGGCGATAAACGCGCATTCCTTTTTCGGAATAACCCGCTGGGAGGGTCTCACTGCGCCCCCTTACATAGTCGTAAAACGCATGGGTGTTCGTTTGAGACATTCCAGCTCCCGATTGATAATTTCCAGCGTGGGAATATCGTTATCCCACTCCAGCAAAATAGGCAAACCCTGTTGCTGGTGCAAACGCTGCGCCATTGCAACGGTATCGGGCGGGACGCTTTGGCTGTGGGTGTCGATGAACAATTCAAAGCGTTCATCCCACTCATGCCCCGCAACGTGCATATAACGCACGCGCCGCATATCCAAGCCAGCCACAAATTGCGCCAAACCCGTACCGCCGTGATTCTTGAAATTCACGTCGATATTGTTCAAATCCAGCACCATGTCGCAATCCGCCAAATCCAGCACGGTATTGATAAATTCCAATTCGGTCATGGTTCCGGTATTGGTGTACCAAGTGCTGTTTTCGATAGCCATGCGCTGCCCCAAAATATCTTGCGCACAGCGAATGCGTTCGGCGATTCGGCGTGCTTCGGGTAGCGTGAACGGCACGGGAAACAGGTCGTAAAGCTGGTGGGCATCGCCGCTGGCAGCAAGATGGTCGGAATAGTGTGGGCAATTCAAATCGGCTATCAGCGCCTTTATTTCGCGCAAGAAATCCTGATTCAACGGCGCGAATCCGCCCAAATTGAGTGAAACACCGTGCAAATACACGGGTCTGCCGGATTCAATGAATTGGTAGAGCGGGGTACGGTCGCGCCGCACCCAGTTTTCTGCCACCACTTCAAAGAAATCCGCCTGCACTGCCGACATATCCCAGTCGGTCATTTCCCTGCGAAAGCCCAAGCCAGCCATGGTGCGAACGCTTATTTAGCTGCGTCTTTGGGGGCGCTAGGAG
>CALMCD010000253.1 GCA_937863075.1 uncultured Rhodoferax sp.
TTGGTCGATATTTCCAATTACGTAATGTTTGAGTTGGGCCGCCCTTCGCACATTTTCGATTTGGACAAAATCGCAGGCGGTTTGGAAGTGCGTTGGGGCAAAGCGGGCGAAACGCTGAAATTATTGAACGGCAACACGGTTACGGTCGATGAAAAAGTCGGTGTGATTGCGGATGCGAAACAGCTCGAATCCCTCGCCGGAATTATGGGCGGCGATGCCAGCGCGGTGTCGGACGATACGCACAACATCTACGTGGAAGCGGCTTTCTGGTTTCCGAAGGCGATTGCGGGACGTTCGCGCCGTTTCAATTTTTCTACCGATGCCGGACACCGTTTTGAACGCGGCGTTGATCCCCAACTCACCGTAGAACACATTGAGCGCCTCACGCAACTGATTCTTGAAATCTGCGGCACGCCCGAAACCACCTGCGGCGCGATTGACGACCAGCAACCGAATATGCCGAAATCCGCTCCGGTGAATCTGCGGGTCGCGCGTGCCAGCAAAATTTTGGGCATTCCGCTGACGCAAGTACAGTGCGTGGATGCGTTGGAGCGGCTGGGTTTGAACGTCACGCAAGGCGATGGCGTGCTGACCGTGAATCCGCCTTCGTACCGCTTTGATTTGCAAATCGAAGAAGATTTAATCGAAGAAGTGATGCGCATGGTCGGTTTCGACAACCTGCCGCACACGCCCCCGATTGCGCCCATCACCTGCAAAATCCGCCCCGAAGCGAAACGTGCGCCGTTTGCCATGCGCCGTTCCTTGGCGGGATTGGGCTATCAGGAAACAATTAACTTCAGTTTTGTCGAAGAAAGTTGGGAAACCGGTCTAGCGGGCAACCCCAACCCCATCAAATTGCTGAACCCGATTGCAAGCCAAATGAGCGTGATGCGCTCGTCCCTATTGGGTTCTTTGCTACAAGTTTTGAAGTTCAATCAGGCGCGTAAGCAACAGCGCGTGCGGATTTTTGAAGTGGGTAGCGTGTTTTTGCGCGATGCGTCCGTTCCCAATTCCGATACCACCGTGCAAGGTTTCAACCAACCCATGCGCGTGGCGGGCTTGGCAAGCGGCGGTGTCGATGGGCTGCAATGGGGCAGTAAAGAGCGTGCTGTGGATTTTTACGATGTCAAAGGCGATATAGAAGCGCTGCTTGCACCGCTAAAACCCCGTTTCACCCCAGCCCCGAATCACCCTTCTTTGCACCCCGGGCGTGCGGCGGAAGTGTGGTTGGGCGATGTCAGCATCGGTTTTGTGGGCGAATTGCATCCGCGTTGGAAGCAAGGTTTTGAACTCACGCAAACGGCAGTGCTGTTTGAGTTGGATTGGAATGCGGTGTTGCAACGCCCCATTCCCGTCTTCCAATCGGTAGCCAAGTTGCAACCGGTGCAGCGCGATATTGCGGTGGTGGTAGCGGATGAAGTCAGCCACGATGCCTTGATGTCGGCGATTCATGCAGCGCCTACGAATGGTTTGTTGCGCAATGCCCAGTTGTTCGATATTTATCGCCCCAAAACAGACGGCACAACCTCCACCGAGCGCAGCTTGGCGGTGCGTATCACCTTGGGCAGCGATGAGGCAACGCTGACCGAAGAGCAAATCGAAGCCGCCATGCAAGCGATTGTGGTACAACTGCAAACCCAAGTGGGAGCGCGGCAACGTGGCTAAATCCGAAAAAAGCGATTCCACCACCTTGACCAAGGCGCATTTGGCCCATGTGTTAATGGGGCAAATGGCGCAGACTGCGCATACCCCCGCGAGCAAACGGGATGCCAAAGTAATGGTGGATGCTTTTTTTGATCTGATCGCCAAAACCTTGATTGAAGGACAAGAAGTCAAGATACAAGGGTTTGGCAATTTTCAACTGCGTTCTAAGTCTCCAAGACCGGGACGCAATCCCCGCACGGGTGAATCGGCACTCATTGAGAAACGCCAAGTTGTCACGTTTCATCCCAGCAATAAGCTCAAAAATCAGATGGAATAGGTGGTGTGCCCGGAGGGGATCGAACCCCCGACCCTCAGCTTAGAAGGCTGATGCTCTATCCGACTGAGCTACGGGCACAATGTCTAAAGGCATGAAGAAGGTAGAAAGCAAAAAGACCCTTGACGGGTCTTTCTTCTTTTTATAGATGGTCGGGGCGAAAGGATTCGAACCTTCGACCCTCTGCTCCCAAAGCAGATGCGCTACCAGGCTGCGCTACACCCCGACAGGCGTTATTCTAGCACCTTTTCTACTTGCTATTCCTTGAATCTACTTTTTATGCACGACGATAACGATGATGATGAGTATCCTCCCGGCCTCGTGGCCATTGGTGGCGATTTAGAAGTCCCCACTTTGCTGCACGCCTATCGCCAAGGTATGTTCCCTTGGTTTAGTGAGGGGGAGCCTATTTTGTGGTGGAGTTTAGACCCGCGCATGGTACTGCGGGTGCAAGATTTCAAGTTTCACCGTTCTTTGAAGCGGGTGGTGACTAAACTGCTTGCCAACAATACCGGCTTTGTGCGGTTTGATACCGCTTTTGCTGATGTAATCCACGCCTGTGCCACGACCCCCCGTGATGGTCAAAATGGTACGTGGATATCGCCTGCCATGCAAGAAGCCTATTGCCGTTTGCACGAAGCAGGCTATGCCCACAGCGTGGAAACGTGGATGGATGGAAAATTAGTCGGTGGTTTGTACTGTGTGGCGATTGGTCGGGCGGTGTTTGGCGAGTCGATGTTTGCACACAGACCGGATGCTTCCAAAATCGCTTTAGCGGCTTTAGTGGATTTTTGCTATAAAAACGATGTAGTTGCCATAGATTGCCAGCAAAATACGCGACACTTGGCATCTATGGGTGCCAGAGAGATCGGGCGTGATGAATTTCTTCGGTGGATTCACGATGCACAGCACCATGCCCCCCTTGACTGGAAATCGCACCGTCCCAACCCTTTATGCAGTTTTACATAACCGCTCCTTATCCATGCAGCTATTTATCCGATCAACAGGCGCGTTCCCAAGTGGTAACGCCCAGTCATGCGGTGAATCGTGTCAGTTATTCGGGGCTGGTGCGTGATGGCTTTCGCCGTAGTGGATTGTTTGCCTACCGCCCCCATTGCAGTGCTTGCCAAGCGTGTACGCCTTTGCGGGTGTGCGCGACCACCTTTAAGCCGAATCGCAGCCAGCGGCGGGCATGGGTGCAGCATTCGGATTTGTTGGTGCGGGTTTTAGAATTGGGGCTATCGCACGAACACTACGATTTGTACCGACGTTACCAGCGCCATCGCCATCCGGGAGGGGGTATGGACGATGACAGCATCGAACAATATACCCAATTTCTGCTGCAAAGCAATGTAGATTCGCGGTTGGTGGAATTTCGAGAGCCAGCACACGGCACGCTCAAAATGGTGTCGATTATTGACGTGCTGGAAGACGGGCTTTCCGCCGTTTATACTTTTTTTGAACCCGAGGAAAGCGCGAGTTTCGGAACCTTTAACGTGTTGTGGCAAATTCACCAAACCCAGCATCTGGGGCTGGATTATGTCTATTTGGGTTACTGGATTGAGGATAGCCCCAAAATGCGCTACAAAACGCGCTTTCATCCGTCCCAGATACGGGTGAACGGTGAGTGGCAACCTTTTCCATTGACTCGCCATTTTTCACCGCTGCAATCGCTCTAACCGTTCTATGACAAAAACAACTTTTGAACCTATTTCCGAATTGTCTTCCAAACCCACCGTGCAAGTAATTGAACGCATGTTTGCGCTGATGGATATTTTGGCAGCCGAAGAAGAACCCATGAGCCTGAAAGACATCAGCGAAAAAGCGGGGCTGCACCCTTCCACCACCCACCGTATTTTGAATGATTTGGCCACCGGACGCTTTGTCGATAGACCCCAATCAGGAACCTATCAACTGGGTTTGCGTTTATTGGAACTGGGTAATTTGGTCAAAGGTCGCTTGAATGTGCGTGATGTGGCGTTGACCCCCATGCGGGAATTGCACAAACTCATTCAGCAACCCGTGAACTTGAGTGTGCGCCAAGGTGATGAAATTGTGTACATTGAACGCGCCTACAGCGAGCGTTCTGGGATGCAGGTGGTGCGTTCCATCGGTGGACGTGCGCCGCTGCATTTAACGTCGGTCGGTAAATTGTTTTTGGCGGATGACGATTTGCAAGGCACACGCGCCTATGCCCACCGCACCCAACTCAGAGGCAGCACACGCAACAGCATCACCCAACTGGATGCACTCGAACGCGAATTAAACAAAGTGCGCCAATGCCGCTATGCCCGCGATAACGAAGAATTGGAATTAGGTGTGCGCTGTATGGCCGCCGGCATTTTGGACGACCAAGGGCATTTGGTCGCCGGCTTATCCATTTCCGCCCCCTCGGGTTTATTGCAAGAAGAATGGTTGCCCAAACTACAAGAAACCGCGAAACAGATTTCAGCGGCGTTGGGGCGCAAATAGTTTGCGCGGTTGATTTTTACAGCTTGTTATAGCACCGTTACGGGCAAATGTTGAAAATGGGCATCTATCGTTAGCACCGGTACGCCACAGCGTTGTGCAATGGCAGCGATTACCGCATCG
>CALMCD010000254.1 GCA_937863075.1 uncultured Rhodoferax sp.
TACCTTTTCCCCTTCGCCCATCGCGGTTTGATTCGCCAGTTTGTCAACCGCGATTTACAGGCTCGGTATCGCCAGTCGGTACTGGGGCTTTTTTGGGCTGTCTTAAACCCCTTGCTGATGCTGGGGGTTTATACGTTTGTATTTCGGGTTATTTTTAAGCTCCGCTGGGCCGGTGTTACGGTCGAAAGCGATTTGGGTTTTGCATTACGGCTTTATGCAGGACTTGCGGTATTTAACTTTTTTGCCGAGTGCGTTAATCGCGCGCCACGTTTGATTTTGGATCAAGCTAATTTAGTCAAAAAAGTAGTATTCCCTTTAGAAATTTTGGCTTGGATTAATACCCTTTCCGCTATGCTGCACTTGGGTATTGCCTTGGTATTGCTTCTAACGTTCTCTGCGTGGGAACAAGGTGGTTTACCTCTAACCGTCTGGGCATTGCCTTTGGTATGGCTGCCTTTATTGCCTTTGTGTTTAGGATTAAGTTGGTTGTTTTCAGCTTTAGGAACTTATATTCGTGATGTGGGGCAAGCCTTGGGAATGGCAATTAGCTTGCTGATGTTTTTAAGCCCTATATTCTTTGGTATGGATTCCGTTCCCGATGTGGTTAAACCTTGGATGTTTTTGAATCCTCTGGCATTAACCATTACCCAAACCCGTGAAGTATTATTGGATGGGCAATGGCCGGATTTTGGTGCATTGGCTTTGCATTTTCTGGCTTGTATGCTGGTGGCAGTAGTGGGTGCAGTCTTCTTTAAATTGGCACGCAAGGGGTTTTCCGATGTCGTCTAATCTGGCGATTGAAGCCAAGGGACTTGGTAAAACGTATACCTTATTTGAACGTGAAAGCGATCGTTTAAAACATTTGTTATGGGGGCGTTGGATGCCTCCGCATCGCCAATATGTGCGGGAATTTCGTGCCTTGCATGACGTGAACTTTTCGATTGCCAAAGGTGAGGTAGTCGGAATTGTGGGGCGTAATGGTGCGGGTAAATCCACTTTGCTGCAAATGGTGTGCGGTACTTTATCGCCCAGCGTGGGACATCTGCATGTGAATGGCAAAGTGGCCGCTTTATTGGAATTAGGAGCAGGTTTTAATCCTGATTTCACAGGTTTGGAAAATATCTACATGAATGCGGCGATTCTTGGTTTAAGTCGCCAGCAAGTAGATGAACGTTTAGATGGTATTTTGGCATTTGCGGATATTGGTGATTTTGTTCGCCAGCCTGTCAAAACGTATTCCAGTGGTATGTTTATGCGTTTGGCATTTGCAGTCGCTACCAGCGTGGAACCGGATATTTTGGTGATTGACGAAGCCCTTTCGGTGGGTGATGGGGCTTTTGCACGCAAATCATTTGATCGCATTATGGCGATGAAAGAATCTGGCAAAACGATTTTATTTTGCTCGCATTCTATGTACCAAATCGAAGCATTATGTTCGCGGGCGATTTGGATGGAAGCGGGTACGGTGAAGATGTTTGATTCTGCCGCAGAAGTAACCTACGCCTATCAAACCAGTTTGGATGCGGCTATTGCAGCGACAAAACAATCCAGTAATCCCGATGGCGAGGGCGCTGGTGTTTTAGCGTCTTCCGCTTCCATTCCCGCAGCGGCTGGAACTGCACGGATTGATGGCGTAAGCGGCAAAGTGGGTGGGCAAGAAGGCCGCGACTTAGAGGTGGTTTCAGGCGTATCGGATTTGGAAGTCACGGTGCGTTATTCGATTGACCCCGCACTGCCCCTGCCGAGCGTTGCCATTGGTTTTGCGGATGCCAATAGCCAGACCATTGCCAGTATTTTGTCCACCAGCGATGGCATCACTTTGAAAACAGATGCAGAAGGACATGGGCAAGTGACCATTCTCATTCCCAAAATTCCTTTGTTGAAAGGGCGTTATACCGTGACGGCGTTTTTGGCATGTGAAAAAGCCCTGCACTTGTATCAAATGGTGGAGCGTAGCCTTACCTTGAACGTAACGCAAAAAGGGTTAGAGCAGGGAGTCGTTCAACTAGCGCATCAGTGGAAAGTATGAAGCAAACGTGCATTCCGGTAGAGACCGTTCAGGTGGGAGAACACACATTAACGGTACGCGACCTTGGTTTAGAGGATGAATCGGCTATCGTCGATTTGCATACCTTGGTCTTTGGCCCACAGGTTGATGCCGCGTGGTTGCGTTGGAAATACGGTCAAGAACCCCATCAAGGATTGGGTCAAGCCGTCGGTGCATGGCATGGTGAGACCTTGGTTGCTTTTTGTGGTGGCGTTCCCCGTACCTTGAATCTACATGGCAAAGTATGGCGTGGCTTGCAGTTGACCGATGTGATGGTTCATCCCCAATGGCGCGGCATCTTGACCCGTAAGGGGCCTTTCTACCATGCCTCATCCCGCTTTTATCAAAGCCGTAT
>CALMCD010000255.1 GCA_937863075.1 uncultured Rhodoferax sp.
CCAAACCACGGGCAGCACCACCAATAACCAGTGGGTTGCTACGGGCAGTGGCGGTACGGTGATTCGCAGCACCGACGGTATGACGTGGACAAGTTCCACCAGCACCACCCCATCCAACCTGTACGCCCTGATCTCCGGCTATTTGGGCAAAATCGTGGCGGCGGGTCAGGCTGGGGTGGGGATTTATTCGCAGTAATCACCCCGCGCGGCGTTTGCGTACCGCGTTGGAGAGCGTTTCCAGAATTTGCAGCGAGGCTTCCCAGCCTACGCACGCATCGGTAATGCTCTTGCCGTATTCCAGCGTGTTCACATCGTCTTTACCCGGTGTGAATTTTTGGGCGCTTTCATGGATGTGGCTTTCGATCATCACGCCAAAAATGTTGCGCGAACCACCTTCGATTTGACCCGCAATATCCGCAGCAACCTCGACCTGCTTGGCAAATTGTTTGCTGCTATTGGCGTGGCTGCAATCGACCATTAACGAGGGGGGGAGTTTGGATTTTTCGAGTTCAGCGCAGGCTGCGGCAACACTGGCTGCGTCAAAGTTCGGGGTTTTACCGCCGCGCAAAATGACGTGGCAGTCTTCATTGCCATTGGTTTGTACGATAGCAACCTGTCCACTCTTGTGAACCGACAAGAAATGGTGGCTACCTGCCGCCGCTTGAATCGCATCGGTTGCAATCTTGATATTGCCATCCGTGCCATTTTTGAAGCCGATAGGAGCCGACAGCCCCGAAGCCAATTCGCGGTGAACTTGGCTCTCGGTAGTGCGTGCGCCGATTGCGCCCCACGAAATCAAATCACCCAAGTATTGGGGCGAAATCACATCCAAAAACTCGCTACCCGCTGGCAAGCCCATGCGGTTGATGTCAATCAGCAACTGGCGGGCAATGCGCAAACCTTCGTCGATGCGGAAGCTACCATCCAAATAGGGGTCGTTAATCAAACCTTTCCAGCCGACGGTGGTGCGGGGTTTCTCAAAATACACGCGCATCACGATTTCCAGCGTATCGGCATACTTGGCACGTTGTTCTTTCAACAGGCTGGCGTATTCCAACGCGGCGGCGGTATCGTGAATCGAGCAAGGGCCAATCACCACCAAGAGGCGGTCATCGCTGCCCACCATGATGTTGTGGATGCTTTGGCGGGTGTTGAGGATCAACGCCTCAGTAGGTGTGCCACTGATGGGGAAGAAGCGAATCAAATGTTCGGGGGGGGGTAACACGGCAATTTTTTCAATACGTTGGTTGTCGGTTTGTCCGGTGCGTTCACTCGCCGCAGTCGTAGGAGTAAGAGTAGAAGTTGTCATCCCATTTTTCCTTAAAAATAAAAAACAAAAATTATGAAAACCAATTTTTTGGCACTATAAATGACTGGCGTGAAGGCAAATCGCCGCCGCCGCCGCGACATTCAATGATTCTTCACCGCCGGGCTGGGCAATGCGGGCGTAAAAATGCGCCATCGCCATCAATTCTGCCCCAACCCCCTGCCCTTCATGCCCAAAAACCCACGCGCAGGGCGATGGCGGATGCAGCGTTTGCACCCAATCCCCTTGGTGCGAACTGGTGACGATCAGCGGCATTTTCAACGAAGAAAGCGCTTCCACCGCCACCGATTCGTGCAAATGCAAGCCAAAATGCGCCCCCATGCCCGCCCGCAGCACTTTGGGCGACCACAGCGCCGCCGTTCCTTTGAGTGCAATGATCTGCTTAAAACCAAACGCACCCGCACTGCGCAGAATCGAACCGACATTACCGGCATCTTGCACGCGATCCAAAATCACGGTGGAAAGGCTGGAATCGAAAACGCTGGTATTTTGAAACTCAATCGGCAATTCCAACACAAAACCCATGCCCGCTGGGGATTCCAACCCGCTGATTTCCCGAAATAAATTCGATGGAATGGCGATATTTTTATGCGCCACCTGCGCATATTCGGGATGGGTTGTAAGGGTTTTTGGCAAACTCTCTTCATCGAAGACGGCAACGCTCGGTTTCCAACCGCGCAGTAAAGCGGCGCTGCACAGATGATCGCCTTCTGCCCAGATGCGTCCGGTTTTGCGGTAGGCATTGTTATCGTGGGCGATTTTGCGCAGCTCTTTGAGCAACGGGTTATCGCGGGAGGTAATCGACATCATCGAAAGCGGTGCATTCATAAAAGAACCTTGGCAACGGGCGCAAAAGTTTTGCGGTGTTCAGGGCAAGCGCCGTAGGCTTTGAGCGCCGCCAGATGACGCGCCGTGCCATAGCCCTTGTGGTCGGCAAAACCGTACTGCGGATACTGGGCATCCAGCTCCATGCACCAGTGGTCGCGCGTGACTTTGGCGAGGATGGAGGCGGCTGAAATTGCCTGCACCTTGCTATCGCCCTTCACAATCGCTTCAGCCCGCATGGTGAGCGGGGGCAAGCGGTTGCCGTCCACCAACACCAGCCCGGGCTTGAGGCGCAGACCATCCACCGCACGGCGCATGGCGAGCAAGGTGGCTTGCAAAATGTTGATGCGGTCGATTTCTTCCACGCTGGCTTGCGCAACCGAGCAGCACAAGGCCTTGGCGCGAATGGCATCGTACAGGCTTTCGCGCTTGCGTTCGTTCAGGGTTTTGGAATCCGCCAAGCCGTCAATCGGGTGGAGATCGTCCAAAATCACGGCGGCGGCAAATACCGGCCCTGCCAGCGGCCCGCGTCCGGCCTCGTCCACCCCCGCCACTAAGACGGGCGCGGTATCCCAAACCAGTGCGATTTGTTCAGCGTGCAACAAGCGTTTGGATGGCATCGGCAGCGAGTTTCGAGGTATCCCGCTGCAAACGGTGGTGCAGATCGGTAAAGCGTTGTTCCAAAGTGGTGACGCGGGTGGAGGGATTTTCCCGATCTTTCATATCGTCAAACCATTGCAGCACCGATTCTGCCAATGCAGCGGGCGTGGCGCGGTCGGGCAAAAATTCGGGCACGACAAATTCTTGGCTCAGGATATTCGGCAAGCCAATCCACGGCTGCAACTGTTTGCGCCGCATAATTTGGAACGACAACCAGCCGATGCAGTACGCAATCACCATCGGACGTTTGAAGAGCGCGGCTTCCAGCGTGGCGGTTCCGCTGGCAATCAGCGTGACATCACACGCCGCCAGCGCGGTATGCGAAGCGCCATCGGTAATCTGAATATGCTCACGCATTCCGGCTTGGGCGGCGATGTTTTCCACGGCACGGCGCAGCGTTGGCACGGTGGGCAATACCAGTTTGACCGATGGCATCGCCTGACGAATGCGTTTCGCTGCTTCGATAAACGGCGGCGCAATGTGGGCGATTTCCGAAGCACGGCTACCCGGAAGCAGTGCCAACACCTTGTCATCGGGGTTCAGCCCCAGCACGGCGCGGGCGCGATTTTTATCGGGTTCTAATGGAATCGCACTGGCTAAAGGATGCCCGACATACGTCGCTGCGATGCCATGCCGCGCCAACAATTCCGGTTCAAACGGGAAAATGCACAGCACATGATCGGCACTGCGGCGGATTTTTTCCACCCGATTCGCCCGCCACGCCCAAATCGACGGGCAGACAAAATGCACGGTTTTAATACCGGCTTGGCGCAGATTGCGTTCTAAATCCAAATTGAAATCGGGTGCATCCACACCAATGAAAACCTCGGGGCGCTCTTGCAACAAACGCGCTTGCAGTTGGTTGCGAATACCCAAAATTTCACGGTAACGGCGCAGCACTTCCCAGTTGTAACCGTGTACCGCGAGCTTGTGATTCGGCCACCACGCTTGAAATCCTTGCGCCGCCATGTGCGGCCCGCCGATGCCCGTCGCTTGAAAATGCCCCCAGCGGGCGTGCAGACCTTGCAGCAGCAAACCCGCTAACAAATCCCCCGATGCTTCCCCCGCCACCATTGAAATCATGGGGCAACCTTAGCGGACAATGCCACGGTCTGGCGATGTTTGCTCTAAAAATGAGAGCATCATCTGCACATCAGGCAAGCATTCGGGGCGGTTTTGACCTAATTCGGCAATGCGGGTACGGGCTTGTTCCAACGTCAAATCATCGCGGTACAGCGCTTTGTGTATGGCTTTGATTCCGCTGATGCGCTCCGGTGTCCAACCACGTCGGCGCAAGCCTTCAAAGTTCATGGAACGTGCCGATGCCGGTTGGCCTTGGCACATCACAAACGGTGGCAAATCGGCAAACAGCACCGAACTCACCGCCGTCATGCAATGCGCTCCAATCCGCACAAACTGGCGCACCCCGGTGAAACCGCCCAGCGTTGCCCAATCGCCCACATGCACATGACCCGCCAGTGTTGAATTATTGGCAAAGGTGGTGTGATTACCCACTTGGCAATCGTGCGCAATGTGAACGTAGGCCATGATCCAGTTATCGTCACCCAGCGTGGTCACGCCCGCATCCCCGGGAGAACCGATATTGAAGGTGCAAAATTCGCGGATGGTATTGCGGTCGCCAATGCGCAATTCGCACGGTTCGCCGTTGTACTTTTTATCCTGCGGAATCGCGCCCAGTGAATTAAACTGGAAAATGTGGTTGTCCCGCCCGATGGTGGTGTGGCCTTCGATCACGCAATGCGGCCCGACCGTCGTGCCCGCAGCAATGCGAACGTGCGCACCAATAATCGAATACGCCCCCACGCTGACCGAAGAATCTAATTCAGCTTTCGGGTCAATCAAAGCAGTGGGATGAATGTGGGTCATGAACTTACCTAACCGACCGCACGGTACACATGAATTCGGCTTCGCACACGACGTTACCATCGACACGAATCACGCCCGAAAATTTGAAAATACCGGCTTTATGGCGCACCAATTCGACATCCATCACCAGTTGGTCACCGGGTTCAACGGGGCGTTTGAAGCGGGCGCTATCAATACCTGCAAAATAATAAACCGAATTATCGTCCGGCGTTTTGCCCATCATGTCAAACGACATGAGCGCGGCAGTTTGCGCCAGTGCTTCCACCATCAACACACCGGGCATGACGGGGCGGTGGGGAAAATGTCCGGTAAAAAACGGCTCGTTGATCGTGACGTTTTTAATCGCCCGAATACTTTTACCCGATTCCAAAGC
>CALMCD010000256.1 GCA_937863075.1 uncultured Rhodoferax sp.
TTTTAGATAAATTATATTTCCGAACAAATAAGTGTGTAACTACATAGTGAAAGAATTCTTATTTAGAGGGTAGTGGCTCTCTATGAACTGATACCATCTTGCAAGGGATTGAGAGCAGCGTCTAACCTATTGATTTTCAATAGATTCGTATACTGACCGAAGCAATCATCAGTTCATAGATAGCCACTACCTTGGCTTTCACACGAGCGGCATTCATGGATGATTTTATCTATTATCATAATAATCAAACTTCCTGCTGCATATTTTTTATCATGGCATCTCGAAGAATAGCATTCATGCGCGTTTGATACCCTTTTCCTTGGCGCTTTAGCCAAAGAATAATATCGGTATCAATCCGAACCGTTGCATGGGTTTTGTGGGGGCGATACAGCGGATGATTTGCAACACGCGATAGAACATCATTGGTTAATGGTGGAATATCGCTGTAATCAATTTCACTATCGGGTCGCGCTGCCAATGCTTTAAGTTCTGCTTTGCGTGCTTCGGTGATTGGTGGTAAATCATTTTGAGCATATCTAACCATGTTCATAGCGTTTCCTTTCTTTGCGTTCCAGCTTTCTCGCGCTGATAATGCGCACTATTTCAGTATCTGAATCATCAAAACGAATAGTATGTGCAACCAAAAGCATTAAGCATCCAGCTACTGCACCGATGGTTTTCCAGCGCTGTTCTCCATTTTCAATTCGGTCTTGCTCTGTAATCGCAAAGGGGTCGTCAAAAACACGAGCAGCTTCTGAAAACTGGATGCCATGCTTGCGGTAATTGGTTTCTGCCTTTGCAGCATCCCATTCAAAGAATCGTTTCATAGCTCACTGAATGTAGCACATGATTGTGCATACAGATAAAACACCTACCAGCCCATTGTTTACCGTTGCGTTAAAACCGCCCCATCCACAAACACTTTCAGTTCACCGGTTTGCATGGCAACCCAATGTTCATTGGTGGTGAGGGGTTCGGTCACGACGATGGCGAGGCGGTCATCGGGGCCGTTTAATTCGGCTAAATCCACGTTAATGTCTTCATCCTTGAGCTGGACGTTAGAAAAAGGATGCGCACGCAGCACGTAATGCAGCTTGGTACTGGCGTGCGCCCACAGCGCTTGCCCGTTGCTGAGCAAAAAATTGAACGTACCATGTTTGGCGATAGGTGGCGCTAATTCGCGCAATGTGCAGCTCAATTCTTCCACGCTGGGGACGTTGGCGTGGGATTTATTCAGCTCTTGCAGAATCCAGCAAAACGCGCGTTCGCTATCGGTATCACCCACGGGTTTGAATGCGCCGTGCAGCTTGGGGTAAAACTCTTTCAAATCGCCATTGTGGGCAAACACCCAGTAACGCCCCCACAGTTCGCGCACAAACGGGTGGCTGTTTTCCAACCGCACCGCGCCCACCGTCGCCTTGCGTACATGCGCCACCACGTTGTGGCTTTTGATCGGGTAGGTGCGCAGCATTTGGGCGATGGGCGAGGTAGCAGCGCTTTGCTTATCCACAAAATGGCGCACGCCTTTGCCCGGGGTTTCATCTTCGCTTTCAAAAAAACCGATGCCCCAGCCGTCGGCGTGGTGGTCGGTGCAGCCTCCGCGCTGCGAAAATCCGGTAAAACTCAGGGTTAAACTGGCTGGTAGGCGGCTATTCATTCCAAGAAGTTGGCACATGGTGGTGATTCCGATGGTTTTTATGGTTTATTAATGATTCAAGACAAAATAGTGACAAAAATTATCGCCGTCGTGGTGACCTATCGTCCCCATTTACCCCGACTAAATGCCCAATTTCACGCATTAGCGTCACAAGTGGCATCGGTGGTATGGGTGGATAACGCATCGGGCCTAACGCTGGACGACCGCCAAACGCCCCACCATTGCATCGAACTGGCTACCAACACCGGCATTGCCCACGCGCAAAACGTCGGCATTCTGTGGGCGCGGGAACAGGGCGCGACCCATGTTTTACTGATGGATCAAGACAGCCAACCCGCCCCCGATATGGTGGAAAACCTGTTGCAAGCCCTATGCCAACGCCCCAACGCCGCTGCCGTCGGCCCGCGTTATATGGACGACCGCCAAAACGCCCACGCCACCGCCAAATCGCCTTTTGTGCGATTAAATCAAAGCGGCTGGAGTTTTGAACGAATACCATGTCAAACTAATAATGATATTATTCAAGTAGATTGTTTAATCGCATCCGGCTCGCTGATTCCTATTACCGTATTCGATACCGTGGGTTTAATGCGTGCCGATTGGTTTATTGATTACGTGGATACCGAATGGTGTTTACGCGCCCGCCAGCATTGCATTGAGTGCTATGGAGTTTGTAGCGCGAAGATGTCACACAGCATCGGCGAAAACCCCTTTTATTTTATGGGACGCGCTTTCCCCGTTCATTCCCCACTGCGGCATTATTACCAAATTCGCAATGCGATTTTTTTAATCAAAACGCCTTGGGTATCATGGGGTTGGAAGAAAGCGCTGGCATGGCATATTATCCAAAAAATGGGTTTTTATGCTTTTATTTTGCCGCCGCGCCTCACCCACATTCGACAGATGGTGAAGGCGGTTTGGGATGGGGTTATTCGATAAACACCGCCCGAACCCGCTCCAAATCCTCCGGCGTATCAACCCCCGCGCCCGGCGCTTCGTGTGTAATATGCACGGCAATTCGATACCCGTGCCATAGGGCGCGGAGTTGTTCGAGTGATTCGGTGACCTCCATCGGGGCTTGCGGCAGTTGCGGGAACTGGCGCAAAAATCCCA
This sequence comes from uncultured Rhodoferax sp., assembly GCA_937863075.1. GTDB lineage: Bacteria > Pseudomonadota > Gammaproteobacteria > Burkholderiales > Burkholderiaceae_C > Allorhodoferax. The sequence continues at coordinate 2,771 of CALMCD010000256.1, forward strand.
CGCGGTAGGCGTAAATGCCGATGTGCCGCAGCGGGGCGGGTGTGGGCAGGGTTGCGCCGTCGCCGTCACGCCAAAAGGCAATCGGGGCGCGGCTGAAATACAGGGCGATGCCGTTCGCATCCTGCACCACCTTCACCACATTCGGATTCAAAAAATCCGCCATGCTGTCAATCGGGTGCGCGGCGGTACTCATGGCGGCGTTGGGGTTGGCTTGCAGCGTTGTCGCCACCGCTTCGACCAAGGTGGGATTTATCAACGGCTCGTCGCCCTGCACGTTCACCACGATGGCATCGTCCGGCAATCCCAATAAGGTACTGGCTTCGGCGAGGCGGTCGCTGCCCGAAGGATGGTCTTCGCGCGTCAAAACCGCTTCTACGCCGTGCGCATGGCACGCCTCGATGATGTGCGGATGATCACCCGCCACCACGATACGCACACCAGCCGCCACGCCGCTGCGCACACGCTGCGCCACGCGCACCACCATCGGCACACCGCCCATATCGGCGAGCGGCTTATTCGGCAGGCGGGTGGAGGCGAGCCGCGCCGGAATCAAAACGGTGTAATTCATCAACGCCTTCATAAGCCAAGTTCTGCATCGGTGAGCGTGCGGGCTTGTTCTTCCAGCAAAATCGGGATGCCGTCACGCACGGGGTAGGCAAGGCGGGCGCTGCGGGAAATCAGCTCTTGCTTTTCGCGGTCAAATTCCAAACGCCCTTTGGTGACGGGGCAAACAAGGAGTTCCAATAATCGAGTGTCCATACGGTGCTTTCAATAAGGTTTCAAGAACGAATGCAAGGCGGAATCCAATGCCGCAAAGAATGCCGATTCTGGCGTAAATTCCAGCGGAACGGCGAGCGCATCGGGCGCTATTTGCCACAACTTGGCGGCATCTTTTTCGGTACAAATCAGCCTGTAGCGCTTATCTAGTGTGCGTTGGTAGCTATCAAAATCGTAGTGATCTGGCAGCGCAATCGTTTCAACAATTGGCACGCCGCGCTCCCGCAACATGGCAAAAAACGCTTCGGGTTGCGCGATTCCGGCAAGGGCGGCGAGGGGTTGTTGGGATTGCGCCAAATCGGTCAAAAGCACGCGGCTACCGTCTTGCGCGATGGCGTAATCGGCTAAACGGCGCTGGGCGGTGAAGCCTTGTTCCAATGCGGGTTGATTGCCAGTGTGCAGAATCAAAAATCGCGGATTCAATGCCCGATTGGAATGCCACGGTTCACGCAACATACCTGCCGGAAGCAGCCAGCCGTTGCCGATGCCTCGGTTATCAAACACGCAGATTTCCACATCGCGGTGCAGGCTGTAATGCTGCAAGCCGTCATCGCAAATAATCAGATCGGTATCGGGATAAGCCAAAATCAGCGTAGCGCACGCTGCTAAACGGGTTGGCGCTACGAAAACGGGAGCATGGGTTGATTGGCGAATCAGCAGCGGTTCATCGCCCACATCGGTGGGAGAAGCATCGGGCTGGACTTCGCGGCAATCTTTGGTTTTACGTCCATAGCCGCGCGAAACGATTCCTACTTTTTTATTCTGCGCCTGAAAATGCCGCACCAACGCCATCACGGTCGGCGTTTTACCTGCACCGCCTGCCACCACATTGCCCACTACCACCACCGGAACCGGCACGCGGTGAACGGTTAAAAAACCCCGTCGATACAACCACCGCCGCAACCCGACCAGCCCCCCATACAGCCACGCAATGGGCAACAGGGTGTAGGCAAGTGGTGTTTTTTGAAGAAGGGGTTTAATTACCACCGGACGATTGGGTGGCAAAAGTCACATGCACCAGCCCTGCACGGCGGGCGGCTTCCATCACCGTGACGACCGATTGGTGTTTGGCACTGGCATCGGCGCTGATGATGACTACGGTTTCTTTCGATCCTTTCGCTGTGGCGCTCAACGCGGCGACCAAGGCGGCTACATCGCGTCCTGCCACCGGAACGCGGTCAATGCCATAGCTGCCGTCTGCGCCCACGGTGATGACCATTTCTTTCGGGTAGTCCTTTTGCGCCTCGGTGTTGGCGGTGGGGAGCTTGAGCTGGATTTCGGTAAATTTGCTGTAGGTGGTGGAAAGCATCAAGAAAATCAGCACGACCAACAGCACGTCGATAAAGGGAATCAGGTTGATTTCAGGCTCTTCCTGTTTACGCTGACGGAAATTCATAGCTTACGCACAACCTTTAATTGATGAACCAACTGTTCTGCCGCCAATTCGAGCGAGAGCAGATACGAATCCACCTGCGCACGGAAATAGCGCCAGAAGATAAGCGATGGAATCGCCACCAGCAAACCAAACGCAGTGTTGTACAACGCCACCGAAATACCATGCGCCAACTGTGCCGGATTACCCCCCGTTGCCGCGCCGGTTTGTGCGCCAAAAATCTCAATCATGCCGACCACGGTTCCAAATAATCCCATCAAAGGGGCGACCGATGCGATGGTGGCAAGGGCGCTCAAACGCTGCTCCAAGCGGTGCGCGACCAAACGCCCACGACTTTCCAATACCGCACGTAAATCGTCTTCCGAGCAACGGGAATCGGCCTGTACAGCACGCAAACCGCTCGCTAGCACATCACCCAGCGCGGAGTTTTGCGCCAACTGCTGCACCACTTCGGGGGTCGGCATGGATTTGCGCACCAAGGCTAGCACTTCCTCCAACAATTGGGGGGGTACGACCTTGGCGGGTTTGAGATTAACAAAACGATCAATGATGATGGCCAGTGCCAATATAGAACAGGCAATAATCGGCCATATAGGCCATCCGGCGGCTTGTATGATGGTAAACAAAGAAACCTCTCGTAGGTAAGTCCAATAGCACCGCGATTATGATTCGATTTTTGAACAAGGAACTGGATTTCATGGAACATACCCTCCCCTCCCTGCCCTACGCTATCGACGCACTGGCTCCCGCTTATTCGCAAGAAGCACTCGAGTTTCACCACGGTAAGCACCACAATGCCTATGTGGTCAACCTGAACAACCTGCAAAAGGGTACTGAATTTGAAAGCATGACGCTGGAAGAAATCGTACAAAAATCCAGCGGCGGCATCTACAACAATGCAGCGCAAATCTGGAACCACACCTTCTTCTGGAACTGCATGAAACCCCAAGGTGGTGGCGAACCCACAGGCGCTTTGGCGGATGCCATCAATGCCAAATGGGGCAGCTATGCCGCCTTCAAAGAAGCGTTTGTGAAATCGGCCGTGGGTAACTTCGGTTCGGGCTGGACTTGGCTTGTGAAAAAAGCCGATGGTTCGGTAGACATCGTGAATACCGGAGCCGCCGGAACCCCCCTCACCACCGCCGACAAAGCCCTGCTGACTGTAGACGTGTGGGAACACGCCTACTACATCGACTACCGCAACCTGCGTCCCAAGTTCGTAGAGACTTTTCTCAATCAGTTGGTAAACTGGGGCTTTGC
>CALMCD010000257.1 GCA_937863075.1 uncultured Rhodoferax sp.
TCCATCGCCGCTTTGCCGTGGGCTTTTTGCCCTTGTTCAATCAAAGCCCGCGTATCCAACCGCGAATAGGTATTTCCTTCTAATTGACTGGATGCCCATGAAAGGTCAATCAAAAGTCGATTAAAAATAGCGCGGCTATAGGTTCCCGCTGGGGTATGGGCGTGAGAGGTACGGCCTATTTTGTGCAGATGGTGGCGCAGCGATTCGGAGAGATAACCCATTTCATGGGGTTGATAATCCTGCAAAAAATCGTGCTGATACCCTACGGGATTGCGTGCGGTAAGGGGCTGGTCAACATACGCCACAATATCGGTGCTGTCGATGGAGAGTGGAATGGAAGCCGGAAAAGTGTCCGGTACGGATGGATTGCTAGGGGGGCTACTTCCGTAGTAATACCGCCTTGCCCGTGCCTCACCCTGTGCGACGATACGACCTTCTGCCACCCACTGCCCTAACCACCTCTGGGCAGTACGTCGAGGAATCGGTGTATGGGTCGAAGCCAATAATTCCGTCAGCGTTAAACCCGCCGAAGACTGATGAACAGCCTGCAACAAGTCTTTTTGCAGTGCAGCGGTAGTCAATGTGGCTGATGTAATGGATGAAGATGGCGCAGTTTGATACGGCATGGCGCGATTATGGCGCGATTTTTGACGCAAAAACATCGAATCGCGCCATGATTGTGCAACGATTGCGCCATTTCATCACACCGTTTCCACCTTGGTAGTGTTTCATCATAATGTCCCGTTTCCTGCGGTTTCAGGCATCATGCTACACGAACCAACCGCACCCCCATACGGAGGTAAGTCAGGGCGTTGGAAACGCCTCGGTCTGCGCCGAATCCAACCAGCCATCCACAGCCCCAGTTATCGGCAACGGATGACCAAAAATGGTAGGGGTGGTCAAAGCTTTCAAGCGGTTGGGGAAAGGTATAGGGCGGAAAATCCACATCCAGCAGGGTGTAGAGTTCGTCCAAAGTGGGCAATCGCCAATCGGTGAAACCCGCACATTCCACCACGCGGGTTTTGCCGTCAAATAGCGCTGCCTCATCCCAATCGAAACAACCTTCGGGTTGGATTTTCCACATCAAACCCGTTTTGGAATCGGTAAATGTTGTGCAGGCTTCATTCACTGCGTCACGAACCAACCGCACCCCCATGCGGTGATACGTCAGGGCGTGGAAAGCGCCTCG
>CALMCD010000258.1 GCA_937863075.1 uncultured Rhodoferax sp.
AAAACCAGTGTCGCCAACAGCGCGGTAATCGACCACGGGGCGATTTTTTCCATCACGGCATCGAACGATTTTTGCCCTTTGGCGAGCAACGCTTTGCGCCATATTTGCGCCAAAATCACCGGAATCACGATGTACAGCACCACCGACACCAGCAGCGTCGCCCACGGCACGGTAATGGCGGATAGTCCTAGCAAAAACGCCACCAGCGGCGCGAAGGCAATCACCATAATGCTGTCGTTGAGCGCGACTTGCGAGAGTGTGAAAAGCGGGTCACCATTCGTTAAGCGGCTCCACACAAAGACCATCGCGGTGCAGGGGGCGGCGGCTAAAAGAATCAGTCCGGCGATGTAGCTATCCAACTGGTCGGCAGGTAAAAAGGGCGCGAACCAATGGCGGATAAAAATCCAGCCCAAAAACGCCATGCTGAACGGCTTGACCAACCAATTCACGAACAGTGTGACACCAATGCCCTTCACATGGCGGCGCACTTCACCCAGCGCACTGAAATCCACTTTCACCAGCATCGGGATAATCATCACCCAAATCAGCAAGCCGACGGGTAGATTGACTTGTGCCACTTCCATGCGCCCTACGGCTTGAAACACGGACGGAAATATCTGCCCCAGCGCGATCCCCGCCACGATGCACAAGAAAACCCAAAGGGTTAAAAAACGCTCAAAAACATTCATGGAATCACTCCCGCGCCAAGCCGTGCGCTGTGGCTTGCAGCACCGCGCGTTCCAGCTTGTCGGATGGTAGATTCACCAATAATTCCAAACGGCGATTCATCGCGTGCAGGGTTTGGCGAAAGGCTTCGTACTTTTGGTTGGCATCGCCATCGCCTGCCGACGGATCGGGGTAGCCCCAATGCACTTTGCTGGGGTGTCCCGGCCACACGGGGCAGACTTCGCCGGCGGCGTTGTCGCACACGGTGACGATTAAATCCATTTTTGGTGCATCGGGTTGAGCGAACTCATCCCAGCTTTTGCTGCGCAAACCGTCAATGGAAATACCCGCTTGCTGCAAAACTTGCAATCCCAGCGGATGGGGCTGTTGATTTTCACGCGGGCTGCTACCAGCCGAATACGCTTTGAAACGCCCATCGCTGATGTGGTTCAAAATCGCTTCCGCCAAAATGCTGCGGGCGGA
>CALMCD010000259.1 GCA_937863075.1 uncultured Rhodoferax sp.
TGAAGAAATACTTTGTGGCATGATTGGCTCCTTGATTCACTTTTCGGACTATGAGATCAGGATAGCACAGTTAATTACTGGTGTCAATACTGATAGTATGATTGTTTGATACTTGCAAGATTCTTTGAGGCATTCCATGTGGATGATTTGCGATGCGTAGCTCTCTGCGTACTATTCTAGCGCGATTTGTTATATTTTGCATACGTCAAATGTCAGTATCTTAACGTATTTCAGTATGCTAGCCTTGTGGTAGCATGTCAAGTTAAGTTTCTAAAACTTCCGTTTACTCTCCATCGTTCTTGATCGCAAGAGGAGCCCGTACTCCCATGAGCCAATATCGCCTCACAAAGCCAAAGAAAAGCAGGTCGAAATTCAGTTTTCTACTAACAGCCGTTCTTGTTATTGTCGTTCTTGCTGTCGTTGCTTTTATTTTTCTCGCCAAAAATAAAACTCCGCTCGCCATTTCGTTGCCTGTTGTTCCTGTCGAGCCGACGTCTTCGCTAGATTTCATGCGCAAAAAATTTGGGGGTTGCACGACCGCGGCGCGTGATCAGTTTGTGAAAGATGCCAGCCGTATCAATGGCGTATTCGAGGATAACTTCACCCTTGCCTCCGGCACATCAAGAATCGCGCTATCGCCCATCGTGGCGAACATGCAGAGCGCGGCGCGGGAAATGAAGGCGTTGACCGTGGATGATTGCGGAAAACTCGTCCAGGAGAAGCTGGCAGCCGCCTACGACGAAGCCGTTGCCATGTTTCTGGCGTTCATGAAGGAGAGTTCGGCAGGCACTGGGCTGATAGAAGTCGGCACCCAGTTGCAGGCAGCGTATCGTTTTCTGCTTGCCTATCAGATAGACGTGGCGGCACCATTCATGCTGGAAGATTTCTTTGCCTGGTCGAAGAACGACAATAATAAGCTACCTCAGCCGCCAGAACTGCAATATATTAGCGAGATCAAAAGCGGGAAAACTCGGTGCGATGATTACGAGGTGATTGAGAGTCTAGCATTTAGCTATCATGAGGCGACCGCTCATTATAGCGAGTCTGACGTACTGCGCGGAATAGCCAAGGAGAGGATGCTGACGCCGACGCCTAAGTTATGTAATGGAAAAGTCTGGCTGGACACTACCCTACCGGGAAAGTAACGCCCATTTCGTAAAGTGTTTGAATTTAACCAAAATGTGTATTATCCCAAGAGCGACCATCTATATGATGGTCGCTCTTTTTGTTTTCCGTGGAACGTCCGCTCAAATACGAAAACGTTTTCGCATTTGGAATAACTGGATTCTAATAGTGAATGTCAATAGTAATACGTAAATCATACTTAAAGTATTGACATTGTGTTGATAGTGTGGTAAAATCATAGACGTAGGGTATAAAAAAAGAGGCACCTGGCGTTCCCGTGGAAAGTTGCGCCAGATGCCATAGCGATAATCTCGCAAGGAGTTATCATGCGCAATTCTACCACATTGGGTGCGGTTGTTCAAGTTTACCTAAAGAATGACCCGCGCCGCATCAACCCCTTTAACCGTCCCGACCACACATTCCAACCCAGTGACGATCCGTCTGCCGATAAACTTTACCTGGCAGGCGTAAAGGCTGGCACGATTGCCCGCTTTTACGTGACAGCCAGCGAGTCAATTCGCCCAGGCCACCTTCAAGCCACGATCTACGACCGTCACAACGGCAATATCGTCGCCAACTTTGAGCCACGGCAAAACAGTGGGTTCGCCAGAAAGTTTGGCACCCATGAGGCGAACCTCTTCCCGTTATTAGAACTCATTCAACGCATTGCGGATGAGCAAGGCGTTGAAATCAACTTAGACGACGACCATGCCAAAGCGCACAGCGCAAAAGGCGTGGGCATGGTTGCCATTTTGCGCGACATGCTTGCGCAAAGTCAGAGCAATCCGATAGACGCGCAGTTGTTCGCCGAGGGCGTCGCCCTGGCGAAATCCCAGCAGTCACCAGTCAAGCTGTGGCACGAAGAGCAACGTCGCGGCTATTTCTCCATCTCCAATCAATTCGCACACGCTGGCGCGTAAGGAGAGGGATAGCCATGAAAACTTGCGTTCCATCCCAGGCATTGGAAGCCATTCGACCATATAAGCCGGTGCTGATCGGTTCTGCTTCATATGGCAGCGTCTACGCCAACGACATCGACATGCTGATTTGTGTCGATGTAGAAAAGTTGGAAGAGGTCGAGTCTAAGCTATCTGAACTGGGCTTCACTCAGCAAGTCCCCGACCCAGAAACGCTTGACCCGCGCGTGCATAGCGCGTGGAAGCTGGAAAAACTGGACATCCAGTTGGCGACCCCCGCCAACTACGAGAGCAAGGTTGCAGCGCACCGGGAAGTGTTGCGCAAGCGACTCTACAAGGGATTGAGCAAGGCTGCACGCTATGCTCTGTTGTGTAGCTTGATGTAGGGGTGGCGCTCATGGTCAAGATGAAACAGGATCGTTCACGCAAGTCTGGGCACAAGCATAGTCTAAATGCCCAGGATTACCAGTACAAGCCCGACAGCCGGGCTACGGTGAAATCTAATTTGCGCGTCATGCTGTGTTTACTTCAGTCCCGCCCCACGCGCGAAGTGTTCGGCGATGGGGCTGAAGCGGCAATTCGAGAGATCGAAAAATTGTTGGAGGTGGTCAAGTGAACAACACCGTCGCCGAATTCATAAAACAAGGCTGGGACCCGGCGCAGGCCGCAATCCTCGTAGAGGCACAGAAGGGCGTCGCCGTAGATGCCCGACAAGAGGAGAAGGTTGACGCTGCCCGTTTGCCCCTTCTGCGCTTGGTTGAAGGCTATGAGGAGAAATGGCCTGGTATTCATTACGCCAAGGGCGGCAGCCGGGCGCGCAAGGCAATGGAAATTGTGCTCAATGGTGGGCTGTATCGAGTGATTGAAGCTGACCGCAATGGCAACGATCTATGGCAAGTTGGCAACCACCGTTGCAGCAAGCGCGGCGGGTGGTGCGATTGCAAAGACGAGCAAGCGCCCACAATCGTCGGCTACGGCAAGCTTTGCCAGCACCGGCTGGCGGTTGCGCTAAAAACGAACTGGCTGGGTGATCAGCACCCGGAGCTACTGGCTTATCTTCAGCCCATCATCGAGACAGCGCCAGGGATGTTTGTGGACTTACTTATCGAGCGAGACTACGACTGGCACGGTGAAGGCAATCGCGCACGCGTGGCGGGCTACTGGCACCACGGCATGAGCCAACACGTGCGCTTGACTCCGCTCGAAATCATTCCGGTCACATTGCCGCAATTTCAGTGGGTGATGGGGCAACTGGGCTGGGCGTTGGTGGATCTGCCGATGAAGTTATCGGGTTTCACTGACTACTATTACCGGATTGCCAAGGGGGACGGATTGCCGTTAGACGAGGCAGTTTTCTGGCACAAGGGGCGCACGTGGCAGATGGCGGACCGTGAGCGAATGCGCCGCTTTCAGTTGCGGGACATCGCCATTCATCTGGACGCATTTGTCAAGAGCCCGTTGTACGTTGAGTTATCTAGCTATGAGGCTGGGCGTGTTATGCAGTTGCACGCGCAGATTGCAGTCAATCAAGACCAGGCGCTTGAAGTTTGGGAAGCGCTGCCAAATACCGTGAAGCAGTTTATCTTAGAAAACAAAGGGGTTGAATATGCCAATTAAGAGCTTGCAACAAAATCAGACGGCGCAGTTTCCAATCATCGGCAAGTTGCGCAAGGGCGATGTGAAGCAAAAGAAAACTGGGAAGGACGGGCGAGAGATTGAGGTCTACGGCAAGGACCTCAATTACTTCCGGTTTGTCACCGACGACGCGCAGGCTGCCGAGGCGTTTGCCAAAGCGTACAAGAATGAGCCGAAGCAGATTCGTGTACTCCTACCTTTTGCCACACCTGATCAGAACTTCCAGGCATGGATGGAGGAGTACAGCGCGGGTGGGCTGCTGCGCCAGTGCGACACCGAGAATCAACGGTTTCATCGCAGCAAGACTGGTAAAGCGGACATGACCCCCAAGCCATGCGAACGTTTGTGTGGTGGGGCTTGCGGGTGCAAGCGGGTTGGTCGCCTGTACGTCATCATTCCAGAGTTGGCGCGGCTGGCCTATGTCGAGGTCGAGACGCACTCGATCTACGATATCATTCAGTTGACGCAAAATCTTCAAGCCGCCCATGCTGTGCGCGGCAGTTTGAACGGTGTGCCATTCCTGCTGAGTCGGCGTATGCGGGAGATTAGCACGCCAGGGGATGATGGCAAGCGCGTGCGTCGTTCCAAGAGCTTGCTCTTCCTGGAGCCAGATCCAAAGTGGGTTCGACGTAAGTTGGTATCCATGCACAGCGAGGCGTTCGCTCTGTTGCCGGACCGCTCAAGCGCCGCTGATGAGCCGCTTTACACCTTCGATGATGGGCAAGAAGGCGAATTTATCGACGGCGACATCTACGAAGACTTTGACGAGAACGAAAACCCCTTCGAGCGAGCGCCGCGCCAAAGCCCAGCGATTGACCGGCTGGTAAGCGTGATCGATAAACTGTTCGGCGCGGACGCGGCGAATGCAACGACCTATGTCGTCACCGGCTGGACGAAAAAGGTTAGCAAAGGGCAGAATGTTCGCAGTACAATCATCGAGCTGTCAGACGATGAATGCGACGCCATTTCTGATGCGTTGACGGTAAACGGGGAGCCAGTCAAGGCTAAGTACGAAGCTGACAAAAAGTTGGTCGAGTCGGGCACTACTTCGGGCAAGTGAGGGTGATGGGCATAGGCTACGATGATTGTCTTCAGCGAAGGTGATCATCGTAGCGCAGGTATGTTTCAGCATATCGAATTGATAGATAGCGACCTATAGAAAGGCGATTACGACAATGTTTAACGATGGATTTTACCCCAGCACACCAGAAGTAATTGAGCTAATGATCGCTCCATTCGTGTTTGATAGCCGAAGAGACTACTATACAAAAAAGCGCGTGTTGCGCGGAGTGAAGCGGATACTCGAACCATCCGCAGGCAAGGGTGATATCGCGGATTACATCACCAATGAATTCGAGGTAAAAAAAGAGGACATTCTCTGCTGCGAGATCGAACCAGAGTTAGTCTCCATTTTGCAAGGCAAGGGATATCCAGTAATTGAGCGAGACTTTCGCAACCTGGTGGATCCGTACCAGTTTGATGTAGTGTTGATGAATCCCCCATTTCGCGATGCCTCTACGCACATCTTGAAGGCATGGGACGTACTTCGCATCTTCGGCGGGGAAATTGTCTCTCAGGTGAACGCAGAAACAATCCGCAACCCAACCGGGTTTGATGATGGTGTTCTAGCAACACTGATCGAGAAATACGGCAGTGTTGAGTTTATCGGTCGCCCCTACAAAAGCGCACAGCGCACAACAAGTGTCGAGGTCGCAATAGTGCGATTGAAGC
>CALMCD010000260.1 GCA_937863075.1 uncultured Rhodoferax sp.
CGAGGTGCTGGCGTTCGCCCAAGCGCAACCCGCACACGGTGGGGCGGGGGCGTTGGTTGTGTTGTTGGCGTAATGAGCGTTGATTGATTTGATTTGATTTCGATTTATTCAAATTTATTCAAATGGGTTGAGTAATTTCACACCGGTATCTCGAAAATCCGCAATGTTTCGCGTCACCACAATCATGCGTATCCAGTAAATACATGGCGAACTACTGTACTACTGTAAATCCGGCACTTGAAGCACGATGTTTGCGGGGAGGGGTTCAAATGCGCACGCTACATCGACTGGAGTGGGGAGGGCATCCATAACATCCAGTAGCGATGGTTGCTTTTGCCCCGTGAGTGCGAAGTAATCCTCGATTTTCAACAAGGCATAGGTCGGCTTACCACGATTGGTAATGAAAACCGCACCTTGTGCCGTAGCACGCTTGGCAGTGCTGATGTCGCGGGTGAAATCGCGGCTGGAAAAAGATTGAATAGCCATAGCAGTGCAGATGCGAAGTGAAATGTGTTCGATATTGTTTGTATGTTACGATAAATACGGTGCATCTGCTTTGGTACACACTTTTATACTGTGAACAACATCGTATTAAAAATAGTCCGAATATGTCTGAATACAACCAATCAACACCGCTTAAAACCCAAAGCAAGCAAGCTAATGATTTTGCATGGGATGCACCGTCATTTTCAAAAATGATGCCTTTGAAACAGGATCGTAGTCTGCAAACTGCATTCCGGCTTTTTCATGTTACCGAAATTGGCGAAGGCAAAGCGGGAGCCTATCGTCTTGCAATGGCTAACGTCATGTCTGGTTTGGATGATCCGTTGTGCCAAGCGGTGTACATTTTGTCGGGTACTCCCACCGGGGTAAAGCTCTATATCGGTATTGCCAGCACAAATCGTGATGATGCTGAATTGACAGAAATGGCAAAAACCTTGAAAGCATCCTTTGAAGGAAACTTTTTGGGTTCCAAACTGGAGAATATCAAAAATGGAAATCCAGCAGTTGATGAAATGATGAAATCTGCCAAACATCTGGGGCTTATCAGTGGTGTTCCTTCTTTCAACGAAGAAGAAAATCATACGGGTGATGAAGATTTTCAGGGCATAGAGCGTCTAGCCAATAGTTTAGTAGGCGAAACTTGGCAGCTCACAATCATTGGTGAACCGGGCACAGACATGGACATCCGTGAAACGTTGGGCTATATCTACGACCTGTCCACCGAACTATCTTCCCGCCAAAAACAATCCATTCAGCGATCTGAAAATACGGGTTGGAGCAACACCGCTACGCATGGGCAATCGGTTAGCGATACCAAAGGCAGTAATGTGTCGGATACGCGCGGCAAAAACGATGGTGCAACCGAATCCAAAGGCAACAATAAAAGCAGTAGTTCCAGTTCATCCAGCACCGGAACCAATGATAGCCAAACCAAAACCGTGGGTAGCAGCACTTCCAAAACAACAGGTAGCAGCGACTCCAAAACCACAGGGATTAGCGATTCTCTGGCAAAAGGTGAAACTGGAGGAAAAAGCCTCTCATACACCAGCGAGCGAACCGATAAAAGAGTGGAAGAGGTGCAAAAACATATCAGTGAAAATCTCATCCCCCGTTTTCAGCAAGGGTGCAGTAAAGGTATGTTTCGCACTTCCATTTACGTAAGTGCGAAAGAAAAATCGACCTACGATCGCCTGACACGCAACGTACTTTCCATCTTCCAAGGCAACGAATCCACCATGACCCCTTTGCGTGTGGATAAGCTCAGTGATGCTTCCCTGAATTTTCCACTGCGCATACACCAGTATGACCGACTCACCACCGATAGCCGCCGTGAATTGGTTTATAGCGTGCCATTTCAAGGCAATACGCGCCGTGTCAGTGGTGCTACTTGGTTGACGACTCGTGAATTAGCTCTTGTAGCTGGCTTACCCACCAAAGAGTTGCCCGGCATCAAAATTCGTAAAAGTGTGGACTTTGCCCTTAATACCTCCACTCCCAGTCACGATACCGATGCAGTGCTTACGTTGGGTTACATCGTGCAGCATGGTCGTGTTTTGAAAGATAGTGTCGTACAGCTAACTAAAGCGGATTTAACCAAACACGTATTCATTACAGGGGTTACGGGTGCTGGAAAAACCACGACTTGCATGAAGCTATTGCGCGAATCAGGCATACCGTTCATGGTGATTGAACCCGCAAAAACCGAGTATCGAGCATTACACGCCCTGGATGAAAGCATCGAATACTACGTATTAGGGCGTGAAGACCTCACCCCTTTCCGTCTCAATCCTTTTGAATTGGTATCACCCCGCGAAAACCTGTCTGGGCACATCTCCACCTTGAATGCCACGCTGGGAGCCGTATTTCCAATGGAAGCCTCTATGCCCTACCTCGTGGAAGAGGCCATCATCAAAGCCTACAAAGAAAAAGGCTGGGATATTCATGGGGGCAAAAATTTTCTTGTGGATGATCCTTGGGCACAAGGCAGTGCGGCATGGCCTACCTTTGGGGACATGATTGCGCTGCTAGAAGGCATTATCAAATCCAAAGGAATGGGGCAAGAGTTTGAACAAAAGTACCTCGGTTCTTTGGTAAGCCGCTTGACCAACCTCACACTAGGTGTAAAAGGTCGAATGCTCAACACCCGCTATTCTTTGGACTTTGACCAATTGTTGGATAAAAAGGTTGTTATCGAACTCGAAGAGTTGAAGGATGAGCAAGATAAAGCCCTTTTCATGGGATTGATTTTGAACCGTTTGGCAGAGTGCATGAAGCATCGCCACCGTAAGAATCCTACATTTCGCCATCTCACCTTGATTGAAGAAGCCCATCGGTTGCTTACACGTCCTGAGCCGGGTGACCCCGGTTCTAAGAAATTGGGTGTAGAAACTTTTGCTAACCTATTAGCAGAAGTGCGAAAGTACGGTGAAGGCTTAATCATTGCCGACCAAATACCCAACAAGCTGGTGTCGGATGTAATTAAAAATACCCACACCAAAATTGTTCACCGTTTATTCTCTGCCGATGACCGCAACACCATTGGCGATGCAATGGGTTTGTCGGATGAACAAAAAGATTTTCTTCCTCTTCTCCAAACAGGTGAAACCATCATGTACTGCGGTGGTTGGCATGCACCTGTGTGGGTGAAGGTTGAACAAGGTGCAAAAACCGATGAAGAAGACATTCCCGAAGAGTTGATGTACTCCAAAGGTATTCAGCAAATATGGGCACAGCGTAGTCGCCTCTATCCAAAACTCTCTGCGCACCCTGAAATGCAATCAGGTGAGATTTTGGGGAGTTTTGCAGCCACTGGTATTGAGCTTATCAATAGGATGTTGGCGATTAAATCTATCACTCACGATGTGAAGCGCACAGAATACGTAGAGCGTGTGCAATCTAGCTACGCAAAAATTTACCACGCACTGTGCGAGCGAACGGGGCTAGATTCCTCACACATTGCCCAACTACTAACAACTTTGTTTTTTGACGTATCTAATCTGGTATTCACTGCCAAAACTGAAAAATTATTTCAGAGTGTTTTTCCAATCGCATTTGTAAATTTGGCATCTTCCGTCGCGTTGTTCAAAGAGCTGATCGTCGATAGAGAAGGGCGTGCGGTTTTTATTGCCGACGAACAACTGAAAAAACTCGAATCCATTTAATAGAAGGAGTTCGTCATGGGATTTTTTAGCAGCATTGGGAGTTTCGTTAGTAGTGTGGGTAGTGCTATTTCATCAGGGCTTAGTTCTGCGGCAAGTTATTTAGGCGGAGCGCTCAGTTCTGCCTTGAGTATGGGTGGCAGCCTATTAAGTACGGTAGGAAATATTGCCAGCGGTTTAATGGACGGGTTGGGTATTTTTAAGAAAGATGAAACCCCCGAGGACTTTGGTGACCGTGCCTTACAAGCGGGTACACAAGGCATCGTGCCAGAAAACTTTGATAATTTTTCTCAGTACATGGACAGCTTGCGCAACTTTGAACTTGATCCACAAAAAAGCAAAGAAATCACCACCGAACAAAAAACCTTCAAAGGTTTGGAAGTGGCGGGCAGGGCATTGGAAGATAAATTCAATACACCCGAAGGCAGTATGGCGAATGTGTGGGTGCTGGCAGCCTCAAATCCTGATTACTTCACATCCGAACGGTTTCAATCTATTTTGGGCAGTGGTATGGATATTCCCAGCATTGTTGATTATTTTGAAGGCAAACTCGGAGCAGGGGAAGCATTGGAGATTGAAGATTAATTGGTAAACCTCGATCAACATACCAACCCCGGAAAAGA
>CALMCD010000261.1 GCA_937863075.1 uncultured Rhodoferax sp.
ATTATCGGCGCGGGTTGGGCGGGGTTGGCGGCGGCTATTGCCTCCACGCAGGCGGGGCATCATGCTACGGTTTTTGAAGCATCCCGTGCAGTAGGGGGGCGGGCTAGAGCCTTATCGGATTCCCAATCTGGGAATCCATTGGATAACGGTCAGCACATCTTGGTCGGGGCGTATACCGAATGTTTGCGCCTCATCCGATTGGTGGGCGTGAACCCTGAATCGGCTTTGCTGCGTTTGCCGCTATCGTTGCCGTTTGTCGATGGCACGGGTTTGCAAACGCCGATATGGGCAAAAAATTGGAGTGCGCCGTTCGATGCCCTGCTCGCCATCGCCACCGCACGCGGCTGGAGTTGGGCGGATCGTTTTTCGCTCATCAATGTGTCGATGGGCTGGCAATGCACGGGGTTTCGCTCGTCACCGCAGCAAACGGTGGCGGATTTGTGCCGCAAAATGACCCCGCGCGTGCGGGAAGAACTGATCGAACCGCTGTGCGTATCCGCCCTCAACACCCCCGCCGACCGCGCCAGCGCCACGGTTTTTTTACGGGTGCTGAAAGATGCCTTGTTTGGCATCAACGGCGGTTCGCATTTGCTGTTACCGCGTACCGATTTGGGCAGTTTGTTCCCCGAAGCCGCCGCCCGTTGGCTGACCGAGCGCGGGCATGTGGTGCAACGCGGCAAGCGCGTGCGGCAACTGCTTTGGAATGATTCGCAATGGCGGGTCGATGGTGAGCCGTTTGACCGTGTGATTTGCGCGACTTCATCAGCGAATGCGGCTGCAATGCTTATCCAGTCTGCACAGGTAGCTCCTGAAAACATAGCAAATGCGATGCGGACGTGGGCGCAAACCGCGTCTGCGCTGCATTTTGAAGCGATTGCCACCGTCTACGCCAAAATCACCGAAAAATCCAACCAACGCCTGCCGCACCCCATGCTGGCGCTGCGCAGCGGGGCGGATGCGCCGGCGCAATTTGTGTTTGATCGGGGGCAGTTGGGCGGGGCAACGGGCTTGTTGGCGTTTGTGGTGAGTGCCAGCCACGGCTCGCGCGAGGAAGTGCAAGCGGCGGTATTAGCCCAAGCCGCGCGGGAATTAGCACCGTTGCATCTGGGCAAACTAGAACCCGTGCAAACCATCATCGAAAAACACGCTACCTTTGCCTGCACGCCGAATCTGCAACGCCCCGCGCAAAAAATCGCCTCCGGTTTATTTGCGGTGGGCGACTACGTGGAAGGCGTTTATCCCGCTACGCTGGAAGGGGCGGTGCGCAGTGGGTTGCAGATGGGGGATTGCTGACTCCCTCCATGATGACGTGGATCAGGTTGCAATCGGCATCCAAAACCACCATATCCGCCCAAGCGTGGGGGATGAGGCGACCACGGTCGGTGATGCCCAAATAATCCGCAGCATGGGTGGAAACGCGCTGGGAGGCATCGGCAAGGCTTAACCCCAACGTGTGAACCAAATTGCGCAACGCTTGATCCATGGTCAGGGCGGAACCGGCGAGCGTACCATCCGCCAAACGCACACCGCCCATGCACTTATGCACCGTATGGCGACCGAGTCGGTAGGCTCCATCGGGCATTCCGGCGGCAGCAGTGGAATCAGTCACGCAATACAGTTTCGGGATACTGCGCAGTGCCACCCGCATCGCACCCGCGTGAACGTGGATTAAATCGGGGATGATTTCTGCATACGCGGCATGTGCCAGTGCCGCACCGACCATCCCCGGTGCGCGGTGGTGCAAGCCCGTCATGGCATTAAAAAGATGGGTGAAGCCAGCGGCTCCGGCCTGTAGTGCCTGTACGCCGTCTTCATACGTGCCTTGGCTATGCCCGATTTGGACTTGGAATCCGGCAGCACGCAACGGTGCGATCATCGCCAGATTGCCGTCTACCTCGGGCGCAAGCGTTATCAAACGAATCGGGAACAGGGCGTGTAACCGTTGCAGATGTTCCCAATCAATCGGTGCGGTGCAATCGGGTTGTGCGCCCAACATGGCGGGATTGATATGCGGGCCTTCGAGATGCACGCCCAACACCCGTGCCGTCCGATGGGGGGCTTGGTGGTAGGCACGCATGGCGGTGAAAGCCGTTTCCAAATCGGCAAAGGGCGCGGTCATGGTGGTAGCCAGCAATGCCGTCGTGCCGTGGCGAGCGTGCATGGCGGTGATGTGGACCAGCGCCTCGCCGCCTTCCATGATGTCAAACCCACCGCCACCATGCACATGCAGGTCGATAAAGCCGGGCAAAATCAACGGTGCTGAACCGTCCCGCGCCTCGGATTCGGTTATCGGGGTTCCGGTGAGGTGCGTGATACGTCCATCCTCCCCCCAATGCACTGTGCCGCGCACAAAGCCGGAGGGCGTGAGGATGTTACCGCTGCACTGGCGAAGGGAGTTGGATGGCATCACGAATGCTTCCCGCTGTTTGTTCAAGGCGCTGGCTGGCCTCGGCGGGAGAGGTATGGGACAGCAACGCCACCACCGCCGTTTTGATATGGTAGTTGCAGGCTTGCAGGGTAGTGCGGGCAGTGGCTTCGGACGCTCCGGTAATCTGCATGGTGAGCGACTCAGCACGCCGCACGAGCTTGGCATTGGTCGCACGCAAATCGACCATCAAATTGCCATAAACCTTATTCAATCGCACCATGATGGCGCTGGAAAGCGTATTGAGCGCAATTTTTTGCGATGTCCCCGCCTTCAAGCGCGTGCTGCCGGAAATCATTTCCGCGCCGGTTTCCAGTACCACCGCGATGTCGGCGGCATTGCCAATCGGTGAGTTGGCGTTATTGACAATGGCGACCGTTAAAGCACCGCATTGTTTAGCCGCATCCAATCCAGCTAAAACGTAAGGGGTGCGACCGGATGCCGCTATCAAGAAAACGACATCGTTGGCATTGGGGTTGGTGTTGAGTAGGTCGATTTCACCCTGCGCGGCATCGTCTTCCGCACCTTCGACGGCACACCATACCGCCTTCATGCCGCCCGCCATGCAAGCCACTGCGCGGGATGATTCCCATGAAAAAGTAGGATTCAATTCCACCGAATCCAATAACCCCAACCGCCCCGATGTACCGGCACCGACATAAATCAAGCGTCCACCCGCTTGAATACGTGGCACTGCCGCATCCACGGCTTGGGTGATTGCGGACATGGCTTTTTGCACGGCTTGCACCGCCAGATATTGGTCATCCACAAACGCCGACACCAAATCGGGCGTGGTGTAACGGTCGAGCGCGGAATGGTCGGCGTTGGCCTGCTCGGTGCTTAATTTTTCGGTGTGGAGTTTTTCTGCGCCCATAACCAAATTCCTATACCGCCCACCACCATAGGTACGCACAACCATTGTCCCATGCTCATACCCAAGGAGAGATAACCCAAATGCGCATCCGGTTCACGGAAAAATTCCGCCACAAAGCGCATCACACCATAACCCACGAGGAACGCTGCCGCCACCTGCCCCCGTTTGGGGGGCTGGGGTGTGCCGCGTGCATACCACCACAACAGCCCGAAGAGCAGCAATCCTTCGAGCAAGAATTGGTAGATTTGCGATGGGTGACGTGGCATGTCCCCCGCACCGCGAAACACCATCGCCCAAGGCAGCGCAGGGTCGGCTACCCGTCCCCACAACTCGCCATTGATAAAATTACCGATACGCCCCGATGCCAAGCCCGCCGGCACGCAGGGAACGACAAAATCTGCCACTTCCCAAAACGATTTCTGGCGTGCGATGCTGTACCACAGCAGGGAACCGAGTACGCCCAACATCCCGCCATGAAAGCTCATTCCCCCTTGCCAGACGGCAAAAATCTCCAAGGGATGCACCCAATAGTAAGCGGGTTTATAAAACAGGCAGTAACCAATGCGACCGCCCAGTATGACCCCGACGACTCCGAAAAACAAAATATCTTCAACATCCCGCATCGACCATTCGGGCTTGGACGCATAAGGATGGTGGCGCAATCGGCTGCGCCCCAGCAGCATAAAAAAGGCAAAAGCGGCCAGATACGTCAAGCCATACCAGTGAATCGAGACAGGGCCGAGTTGAAGGGCGACCGGATCAATTTGAGGATGTTGCAACATTAGCGGCGTTTTTTAGACGATTTGGTGGTTAAGCCCATAGCTTCACGGCTGCGGCGGATACGATCTTGCTTGCGGTCTTCTTCTTCTTTCATCGCTCGGCGTTGGGTGTAGCCCGTGAGATCTGCCAATGTCCACCACGCGATGGCGATGCCAAAGGGGGACAGTACCATCCACCAATCCCATTGAGCGACGAATCCGATTTCAAGGTATTTCAAAAGAATACCGATCACACCCAAAACAACGAAAAGCATAGCGACTCCTCACAACGTGGTGGCAACGTTTTAGCAACGTTTTATTTGATGCGGGTTAGGGTAGGCCGTCCCCCCGCAGGGCGGGAAGGTGGGGGTGGGGTGACGGGTGGCGCGATCGCATCAACCACCTCGACTTGATCGGCTCCATCCACCGTATCCAACGTGTCGTCAGCGGCTTCCGGCAATGCAAAGGCCATGCCTTGCCCGTTTTCTTTGGCGTAAATCGCCATGACCCGATTCACCGGAACGATGATGTCACGCACCGCACCGGAAAAACGGCTTTTGAATTCAATGTATTCGTTACCGAGGTGAAGTCCACCCGTGGCATCGAAACTCACATTCAGCACAATTTGCCCATCTTGCACGTATTCACGCGGAACACGCACGGTTTCATCGACTGCAACGGCGAGGTACGGTGTAAAACCGTTATCAACGCACCATTCGTGCAAGGCACGAATCAGATAAGGCTGTGTGGAGAGGGAAGGAGTTGTTTCAGTCATGGCGATCAAGGGGTCGGTAACGTGGCAACGAAGGATTATTTACGCATCACTTTTTCAGAGGGAGTCAATGCCTCGATATACGCGGGACGGGAGAAAATCCGCTCGGCATACTTCAGCAAGGGTGCTGCATTTTTACTCAATTCAATGCCGTAAAAATCCAACCGCCACAACAAAGGTGCAATCGCTACATCCAACATCGAGAAGTTATCGCCCATCATGTATTTATTTTTCAAAAATACCGGTGCGAGTTGTGTCAAACGGTCTTTGATGTGGAGGCGTGCTTTTTCCAATGCTTTTTCATTGCTTTTACCGCGTGCTTCCAAGATAGTCACTTGGGTGAACAATTCTTTTTCAAAGTTCAGAAGAAACAAACGCACACGGGCGCGATCCACGGGATCACCGGGCATGAGCTGCGGGTGGGGAAAGCGTTCGTCGATGTATTCGTTGATGATGTTGGATTCGTACAGAATCAGATCACGTTCCACCAAAATAGGAACCTGACCGTAAGGATTCATGACGCTAATATCTTCTGGCTTGTTGTAAAGATCAACATCACGAATCTCAAAGTCCATGCCTTTTTCAAATAAAACGAAACGGCAGCGGTGCGAAAAAGGGCATGTTGTACCCGAGTACAGAACCATCATTGTGAGGACTCCTAAAAATATAAAAGGAGCGGGGAACTGATAAGGGTTCACCCACTCCAAATTACCAAAGTCAAAGTATCAGGGTTGCTTTTGCTTTTGCTTCAGCGTGCCTTGCTTACTTTACATCTTTCCAGTAAGCCGCATTCAAACGCCATGTCAGGAACGACAGCAACGCAAAGAAAATCAGCGCAAAAACACCCAATGTTTTGCGAGTGCCTTGCGCAGGCTCTGCCATCCATTGCATGTAGTTGACGAGATCACCCACGGTTTTATCGTACTGATCTGGGGACAGGGTGCTTTGCAGTTCCCACAAAGCATGGGGCATACCTACATTGGGGAAAACGTGGTTATTCCAACCCGTGGGTTTGGTTTCATCGCGGTAGAAACCGCGCAAGTAGGTGTACAAATAATCCATACCCGTACCACCCGCACCCGCACGCGAACGGGCGATAACGGTCAGATCGGGGGGATTCACACCGAACCATGCTTTGGCTTTCTGGGGATCAATCGCTGCTTTCATGGTATCGCCCACTTTGGAGTCTGTTACCAGCAGTTCGTTTTTGATCTGTTCCTCTGTAAAACCAATGTCCATCAAGCGGTTGTAACGATTGAAGCCTGCGGAGTGGCAGTTCAAGCAATAGTTTACAAACACCTTGGCACCATTTTGCAGGGCTTCTTTATCGTTTAAGCGATCAGGTGCTTTATCCCAAGCGACACCACCAGCATCACTCGCCAACGCAGCAGAGGAAATACCCACCGCCACGGCAACACCAAGAACGATTTTTTTCGCAAGATTCATGATTTTCATAATTGGTTCTCCTGCCTCTTAGTGTGCTGTGTAGGTAACACGGGTGGGAACAGGTTTGAACGTACCCAAACGGCTCCACCAAGGCATCAAGATGAAGAAGCCAAAATAGAACAAGGTTCCCAGTTGGGCGATACGTCCGCTGATGGGGGCAACGGGTTGTGTACCCAAATAGCCAATCACCAAGAAGTTGATGAAGAACACGGCATACAGGTATTTATGCCATGTAGGACGGTAGCGAATCGACTTCACAGGGCTGTTATCCAACCAAGGCAAGAAGAACAAAATCACCACGCCGCCGCCCATAGCAACCACGCCCCAGAATTTAGCGTCAATCATGAGCATCAAAGCCGATACCACGATTGCACCACCCAAAACTACGGCTTTCAAGATAGCAGGCATTTGAATTTTGACAACCGCCAAAATAGCACCGACCAGCAAGATAACCATCAACACATACATCATTTCCGTAGTCAAAGCACGCAACAAGGTGTAGAACGGTGTGAAGTACCAAACGGGAGCAATGTGCAACGGTGTTTGGAAAGGATCAGCAGGGATAAAGTTGTTGTATTCCAAGAAGTAGCCACCCATTTCAGGGGCGAAGAATACGATTGCCGAGAATACAAACAAGAACACGCTCACGCCAAAAATGTCATGCACCGAGTAGTAGGGGTGGAAGGGGATTCCATCCAATGGGATGCCTTTGGCATCTTTAGTCGCTTTGATTTCTACGCCGTCTGGGTTGTTAGAACCGACTTCGTGCAACGCAATGATGTGCGCGGCAACCAAACCAATAAGAACCAAGGGAACCGCAATAACGTGGAAGCTGAAGAAGCGGTTCAAGGTTGCATCACCCACCACGAAATCACCACGAATCAAAATCGACAGGTCTGGCCCGATGAAAGGAATCGCAGAGAACAGGTTCACAATCACTTGTGCGCCCCAGTAGCTCATTTGTCCCCAAGGCAGCAAATAACCCATGAAGGCTTCTGCCATCAAGGCCAAGAAAATGCCGCAACCGAAAATCCAAACCAATTCGCGGGGCTTGCGGTAGCTACCGTAAACCAAACCTCGGAACATATGGAGATACACCACCACAAAGAAGGCCGAAGCACCAGTGGAGTGCATGTAACGAATCAACCATCCCCACGGCACATCACGCATGATGTATTCCACCGAGGCAAATGCCAAGTTGGCATCGGGTTTGTAGTGCATCACCAAGAAGATACCGGTAACGATTTGGATCACCAGCACCAACAAGGAAAGCGAGCCAAAAATGTACCAGAAGTTGAAATTCTTGGGTGCGTAATACTCGCTCATATGCTCTTTGAAGAGCTTAGAAAGCGGGAAACGGTTATCGACCCAATTCAGCGCTTTTTCGCTGAGAGGGGCGTTCGGGGAAACTTCGTGAAAAGTAGCCATGTTCTTGTATCCTTATTCTCTTGCTTAGGCTTTTTTATCTTCACCAATGAGCAACTTGGTATCAGAGAGGTACATGTGTGGCGGTACTTCCAGATTGTCAGGGGCGGGTTTATTTTTGAAAACACGACCCGCCAAATCGAAGGTTGAACCGTGGCAAGGGCAGAAGAAACCGCCATCCCAATCGTCGGGCAACGAAGGTTGGGGGCCGGTTTTGAATTTGTCGCTAGGCGAGCAACCCAAATGCGTGCAGATACCAATCACCACCAGATATTCGGGCTTGATGGCGCGTGCATCATTGCGTGCATAAGCGGGTGCTTGTTCGGTGGGTTTGCGTTCCGACTTGGGATCAACCAGTTGCTCGACATGCTTGGGAGCAGCGAGTGCAGCCAATTGTTCGGGTGTACGACGGACAATCCAGACGGGTTTACCACGCCATTCAACCGTCATTTTTTCTCCGGGTTTTAATCCTGAAATGTCGGCTTCAACCGCAGCACCTGCGGCTTTGGCTCTCTCGGATGGTTGAAAGGAGCTGACGAAGGGAATCGCTACTGCGCCAGCGCCTACTGCGCCAGCACAACCGGATGCGATTAACCAAGTCCGCTTGCTAGAATCAATTTGATGGGGGTCGGCAAGGGTTGCACTCATGGGAATCCTCAATGTTTCAATCCACGCCCTTCATAGGGCGAATTTAGGGGAGAACCCTAGCGATTGTAGCCCAGCCTATCCACACCCTTCTACATCAAAGCGATACCTTCTGAAGTCCTTACACGCTATATTGCGATAATCGGTTTGTGGTTACCATCACCTTTTTCACACAGAAACGGAGTTATCTGCTATGAGGATGATGCAGGAGTTTAGGGAATTTGCCATCAAAGGCAATGTCATGGATTTGGCCGTGGGCGTGATCATCGGCGGCGCATTTGGCAAAATTGTTGATTCCATCGTCACAGATTTGGTCATGCCTTTGGTCGGTGCTGCGTTTGGCAAATTGGATTTTTCTAACCTTTTCATTGTGTTAGGCAAAGTACCCGAAGGCACGTTATCCACCTTGGATGCCTTGAAAAAAGCGGGCGTTCCGGTTTTTGCCTATGGCCACTTTATTACGGTTTCGGTTAATTTTTTGATTTTGGCGTTTGTTATCTTTTTAATGATTAAACAAATGAACCGTTTGAAGCGCGAGGTATCCCCACCCGATGCCCCCGCCCCTGAAATTCCACCCCCGCCACCCGAGGATGTTGTGTTGCTACGGGAAATTCGAGACAGCCTCCATCACCTGAAAAAATAAATTACGCCACGCCCGCCAACTTCCGTGCCACGCGCAAGGCTTCTAAAAGACTGGATGCGTCGGCTTGGGCGGTTCCGGCGATGTCAAAGGCGGTTCCATGATCGGGGCTGGTGCGAATCAACGGCAGTCCCAGCGTCACATTCACGCCTTTTTCAACCCCCAGATATTTGACCGGAATCAACCCTTGATCGTGGTACATGGCAATGACCACCTCTATTTCATCGGGATGGCTACGCGCCCGCATAAAGACGGTATCGGGCGGAAATGGCCCCGCCACCTCCGCCCCACGCAAACGGGCTGCGGCTATAGCGGGTGCGATGATGTCGATCTCCTCCCGTCCAAACAACCCATCTTCCCCTGCATGGGGATTCAATCCTGCTACGGCGATGCGCGGTGCGCGTCCTAAAAGAGGGGTCAGGGCTTGGTGGGTGATCGCAATTGTCTCCAACACATTGTCCAGCGTCACCGCTTCCAATGCCTGACGCAAAGAAACATGAATACTGACCAAGACCGTGCGCAATTCATCGTTAGCAAGCATCATGCGCACCGGCACATCGGCAATGCTGCGCTGTAAAAATCGAGCCGCTTGGTGCTGCAACAACTCGGTATGACCGGGGAATTGGGCATACGGCATACCCGCAGCGTGCAAGGATGCTTTATTGAGCGGAGCCGTCACCATTGCAGCAATTTTTTGATGCAAGGCCGCATCAGCCGCCCATTCCACACAACGCCCCGCCATTGCACCAGCTTCGGCATTCACTTCACCCCAAGGAACCAATTGCATCGGGGCGGCAATCGGCAGTACGCCGATGCAGCGCGGGGGAAGGGCTGATACTGCATCCAAGTCGAAAATTTCAGCGACCGGAATAGCAGGCGTGTTGCAAACGCGAGCCACCACCTCAGCAGCGCGGCGCATGATTCCCACATCACCCACCACAAAGCAATGGTGCATTGTCTGCGGATGGTGCTGGTAAAGCATGGCGATGGTTTCAGGGCCTATACCGGCTGCATCGCCCATGGTGATGGCAATAGGGGCTATGGATTTTGTGGTTGTCATACCGGATTATCTATATCAATAAAAGTATGTTGTAGGCCGTATTGCTGTGCGATGTGGTTACCAAGGGCTTGAACGCCATAGCGTTCGGTGGCATGGTGTCCACAAGCCAAATAGACGATGCCGCACTCGCGTGCAATATGCACTTGGGGTTCGGATATTTCTCCGGTGATAAAGGCTTGCGCTCCTGCGGCGATCGCGGCTTCTAGGTATTTTTGCGCCCCACCACTGCACCACGCTACCCGCCGAATGGCTTGGGATGGATCACCAATCAACAATGGTTTTCGCCCCAAAACCGTCTCGACTTTACGCGCTAAATCCAAGGCGGTGTCGAAGGCGGCATCCCCTAACCAACCCAGATTTTGATCGCCAAAACGTCCGGTCGGTTGCCAATTCAAAAGATGTGCTAATTGCGCATTGTTACCGAATTGTGGATGGTCATCCAAGGGTAGATGATAGGCAAAGAGGTTAACATCGTGCGTCAGTAATAATCCCAAACGCTGGCGCATCCAGCCCGTGATGCGCATATCCTGTCCGCGCCAAAACAGACCATGATGCACCACAATCGTATCGGCTTGACGGGCGATAGCCGCTTCAATCAGTGCCAAACTCGCGGTAACGCCAGTTACAACGTGTTGTACAGTCGATGAACCCTCTAGTTGCAAGCCATTGAACGCATAATCTTGATAGTTTCGCGGTTGCAATAGATCATCCAAGGCCGATTGAAATGTGAAGCGGTTCATGATAAATAGGTAGGTTAAAAAGAAAAACAGGGTGCTCGCTCTACAATTTACTACATCATTTGATTCATTGATTTTTTCGGTTTCTTTTTAGGTATTTCCATGAAACGTATTTGGCTTGTATTCGCACAAGCCAGCACTATCTTGCTGGCTGTGTATTTTGTGATTTTGACACTCAAACCGGAATGGATCGGAAGTCGTCCCGATACGAGTCCGTATATAGGTAAGGTTAGCGAATCTATCACCCTGTTCCAAGCCGCACCAGTCGGTAAAAACGTGATACCCGATGGCAGCTTTCGGAGTGCTGCCAGCAAAGCATCGGCAGCGGTGGTGAGTATCAACATCAGCAGGGGGGGGCAAAAGAAAATTATTACCGATCCGTGGCTGGAATACCTTTTCGGCGATGGCGGGGAGCGAAACCCCGATAACCAAAATGGATTGGGCAGTGGTGTCATCGTCAGCCCCAATGGTTACATTATTACCAACAACCATGTGGTGGAAGGCGCGAATGACATTGATATTACCCTAAACGATGGTCGCCACACCACCGCCAAAATTATTGGAATCGACCCCGATACAGATTTGGCTATTTTGAAAATTGACTTGGATAAAATACCCGTTATTTTGTGGGGCAATCCCGATGCCATCCAAGTCGGTGATCAGGTTTTAGCTATCGGCAATCCATTCGGGGTGGGTCAAACCGTCACCAGCGGTATTATTAGCGCCTTGGGAAGAAACCAACTGGGTATTAATACATTTGAAGATTTTATCCAAACCGATGCCGCCATTAACCCCGGTAATTCTGGCGGAGCGTTGGTGGATACGAATGGTAATTTGCTGGGCATCAATACCGCGATTTATTCGCGTTCGGGTGGCAGTATGGGGATTGGCTTTGCCGTTCCCGCGTCCACCGCCAAGCAGGTCTTGGAAGGTATCGTCAAAGATGGCAAAGTCACACGCGGCTGGATTGGGATCGAACCCAGCGACATCACCCAAGAGTTAGCCGAAACTTTTGAATTGAAAGCCAGTAAAGGGGTCTTGGTCAAAGGGATTTTGGAAGATGGCCCTGCGGCTGCGGCTGGCATTCGTCCCGTTGATGTGATTGTCAAGATTGAAAATCAAAATGTGGTGGATACCACCCATTTGTTGGCGCGTGTAGCGGCCTTAAAACCGGGTGTTGCAGCGCGTTTTTCCATCGAACGCAAAGGGCAGATTATGGAGCTGGATGTCATTCCGGGTTCACGTCCGCCGCGTATGAAGAATCCCATACGGAAATAAACCACCCCTTGAATAAGGGGGGATTATTCGGGTGCTTGGGTATGCTTGATGAAAAATTGCGCTGCCCAAATACCCACTTCATACAATAAAACCATCGGGATGAGCAGAGCCAGCATCGAAACCGGATCAGGGGGCGTAACCACACCCGCCACCGCCGCCGCACCTACTACGAAGAAGGAACGAAACGATCGAAGCTGCTCAAGGGT
>CALMCD010000262.1 GCA_937863075.1 uncultured Rhodoferax sp.
CCCGCCCCTTCAAAGTCCTCGGTATTCAACAAATCGCCATTGGTGGCACGGATAAAACCCGCCTGCAAAAACTTTGGGTTGATATGCTCGGTTTGGAAATTACCGGCACGTTCAAAAGCGAACGTGAAAATGTCGATGAAGACATCTGCGCGATGGGCAGCGGCCCGTTCAAGGTCGAAGTCGATTTGATGCAGCCGCTGGATTTGGATAAAAAACCCGCCGTTCACACCACGCCCCTGAACCACGTCGGTTTGTGGATTGACGATTTGCCCACCGCCGTGCAGTGGCTGACCGCGAACGGCGTGCGCTTTGCCCCGGGGGGCATTCGCAAAGGTGCGGCGGGGTTTGATATTTGCTTTTTGCACCCTAAATCGAACGACGAATTTCCCATTGCGGGTGAAGGCGTGTTGATTGAACTGGTGCAAGCCCCGCCCGAAGTGGTGGCGGCATTCGCGCAGTTGGCGGGATAAATTAACATCCTCACGTCATTATGGGCGCTGTTTTTAATTTCACTTTTGTGCCGTGGTTTCGTTCGGTTGCGCCGTACATCCACAAATTCCGCAACCAAACTTTCGTAGTCGCCATTGCGGGCGAGGCGATTGCGGCGGGCAAACTGCACTATCTGGCGCAGGATTTAGCGATGATTCAAAGCATGGGTGTCAAAATCGTGCTGGTGCATGGTTTTCGCCCCCAAGTCAATGAACAGTTGCAAGCCAAAGGCCACGCCGCACGCTATTCACACGGCATTCGGATTACGGATGAGGTCGCGCTGGATTGCGCACAAGAAGCCGCCGGACAACTGCGTTACGAAATTGAAGCAGCGTTCAGCCAAGGCTTGCCCAATACGCCAATGGCCGATTCCACCGTGCGGGTGATTTCGGGCAACTTCATCACCGCCCGCCCCGTGGGGATTGTGGACGGCATCGACTTTCAGCATTCCGGCCTGGTGCGCAAAGTGGATACCGCCGCCATCAGCAAGGTGCTGGACATGGGCGCGATGCTGCTGGTGTCACCCTTTGGCTTTTCGCCAACGGGGGAAGCGTTTAACTTGGCGATGGAAGAAGTCGCCACCTCGGTGGCTATTCAATTAAAAGCCGATAAACTGATTTTCGTCACCGAAGTAGCGGGCATTCGCGTCCACCCCAGCGAACCCGCCTCCGAAGATAACCCGATTGATACCGAGCTACCCTTGGCCGATGCCGAACGTCTGTTAGCCGAATTACCCCGACCCCAAGAGCCGACCGATACCGCGTTTTACCTGCAATACTGCGTCAAAGCGTGCAAAAATGGGGTCGAACGCAGCCATATCATTCCGTTTGCGGTCGATGGTTCGATTTTGCTGGAAGTCTATGTGCATGATGGCATCGGCACGATGGTGGTTGATGAAAAGCTCGAAGAATTACGCGAAGCCACGGTCGATGACGTGGGCGGCATTTTGCAGCTGATTGAACCGCTGGAAAAAGACGGCACACTGGTCAAACGCAGCCGTACCGAAATCGAACGCGATATCGGCAACTACACCATCATCGAGCATGACGGCGTGATTTTTGCCTGCGCCGCGCTCTACCCCTACCCCGAAGCACGTACCGCTGAAATGGCAGCGGTCACCGTTTCGCCCGATGTGCAAGGCAAAGGCGATGGCGAGCGGGTTTTGAAGCGTATCGAACAACGCGCCAAAGCCGCAGGGCTGGAAAGCATCTTCGTACTGACCACCCGCACCATGCACTGGTTCTTGAAACGTGGCTTTGTCCAAGTCGACCCCGACTGGCTGCCCGAAGCCCGTAAACGCAAATACAACTGGGATCGGAAAAGCCAAGTTCTGGTCAAACGGCTGTAGGCGATTCGTGCCGCAGCACCAGCACGGGGTAATCGGAACGCCCGATAACCTGTTGTGCGAGCGTGCTGTGCTGCATCACGATTAAATCGGAACGGTTGTTATCCCGCGCACGCAGCACATCGCCGTAGCTGCTTGCGCGGACAATGTGCAGCGGTAACCCGCATTGCGCCGCGATTGCCGTGGCATTTTGCAAGGCAAACGCATGGTGGGCGGAAGATGCTGCCGTATCCCCTGTATTCAACACCACCATGATCCCTTGCGACCATACCGCCGATTCCTGCGGAACAATCAACACATGGCAAGGCGCGTGGGAAACCACGCGCGTCACCATTTCACCGATCAACACGTTCGCCAAAAATCCGCGTTTCCCCCTGCGCCGAATAATCAGCATATCGCAGGCAATGGCACGCGCTTCTTCGACGATTGCAAAATAGGCTTCTTCGCCACGCCGTACCGCAACATTCATGCGGATGTTGGCATCGGCGGCTTGTTGGCGTAAACGTGCTAGCTTGTGCGCGGCCTCGGCATCGATCTGCATGGCGACTTCGGGGGCGAGTGCTTCAAATTCGGGGTTGCTCACCATCGGCAACACCGCCGCCAAAGGAAGCTGGCAATGCTGTGCCAACGTAAACGCCATTTTTTCGGCAGCACGGTCAAAATCGCTGCACTCAGTAGCCAATAGCAAACGGCTGAAGGGGGGATTGGGTGGATTCATACGCATACCCTGATTTTCATGTCAAAACACCGGAAGCCGCCAGCACCATCACCCCAGCGATCGCCAACGTGATTCCGGCATACACCCGATCACGCCGCTGAATGTAAAGCACCAGCAAGCGCATCAACGGCAAGAGCGAGCAGCCCAGCAAAATCGAAATACCCAACAAACCCGATAAATCGCCCTTGTACGCCAACGCCAGCCAACCCCATCCGGTCGGTGTGGCGGTTTTTTCGAGGTAGGTGGAAGCGGGCAGATGCCAGAACTGCGGTAACTGTTCCAGCGGCACATGCGCGGGTAAAAGTCCGCTGACGTAGGCAATAAAGCCCACCAGCAAGACCACAACGCCCGCCCGCACGCCCCATTCCAACCAGCGGGCATAGTGAAATGCGGCTTCTTTCATGGGAAAACCCCTTCCAATCCTTTGAGCAGGGAACGAATGCCTGCCAAAAACAACAGCACCATCACCATTTTACGAACCACCGAACCCGGCAAAACATGCAGCAAACGTGCGCCTTGCCGCGCTCCCAGCATCATGCCCATTACCGACGGCACGGCAACCAAAGGCAATACCGCCCCGTGGTGCATATAAACCCAAGCCGCCGAAGACGATAACGACAGTACCAAGCCCGAGGTTCCGGCGGCAATTTTGAGCGGCGCACCCATCAACAAATTCAACGCCGGAACATTCGCCCACCCCGCGCCAATGCCAAACATACCCGCCAGCACCCCAATCACCAAAAACAGCACCAAACCCTGCGGTGTGCGATGCACCTGCCAATGAATTTCGCGCCCCGAAGCACCATCCCGAAACACCCCGTGCATTCCCAACGCCAGTGCCAGACTATCCGGCTGCGCCACCTGCGGAAATTCCGATTGGCGCGATACCAGCATCAGCCCCACAATGCCCAGCACCATTACCCCCAGCGTGAATTGAATCACCGCAGTTGGGAGTGCCAATCCCAGCAATGCACCAGCAATCGAACTGATCGACACCAGCAACGCCAGCGGTAACGCCAAACGCAAGCTGGATAAGCCACCCCGCAGCAGCACCGGCCCCGCTGCCAAGGCACTCGCCAACGCGACCAGCAAGCCCGCCCCGCGCACAAAATCCAAATGAAACGGGAAGAAACTCCCCACAATCGGCACAAACAACGTCCCGCCGCCAATGCCTGCCGGAATTGCCACCAGCCCAATCAAAAAGCAGGTCACAAACAACGCCAGCACCCAAAACCACCAAGGGAATACGTGGGCAGAAGGTGCGCTATCCCCCGCATAGGCAATCCCATTTCCGAAACAAATGAATGCAAAAAAGATAGCACTAAACAACCAAGGAATAAGGGTTATAGCCCATTTTGTCATTAAATTCTGTTGTGGTTTGATGTGCATGATTTTCATATTTCTGTCATATCTCCGTGCCATAGTGCAACGGCTATGAATACAATCCATCCTCCTCAAGACACCGCTGAAACGGTTTCTGCGCCTGCCGCCTCTGTTCCCGTTCCCGTTGCCGTTGTGACTAAACCCGTCAAAGCCCCTAAATCCCCCGAATTATTGGATCGCGATCACAGCATTCTGGCCTTCAATGAGCGTGTGCTGGAGCGTGCCACGCGCCATGATGTTCCGTTGTTGGAACGTCTGCGCTATTTGTGTATTGTGTCCTCGAATTTGGATGAGTTTTTTGAAGTGCGTGCCGAGCCGCAGTTGCTGGCATCGCAGCCCCAGCGGTTTGCGCGTTTGACCGCAGCCGTCCACGCGATTGTGGAGCAGCAATACGCCCTGTATAACGATAAATTGATGCCCGCTTTTCTGAAAGCCGGCATTCACATCGTCTCGCACGGGGAACGCAACGTCGCCCAACGCCAATGGGTGAAGCAGTATTTTGAACGGGAAGTGCGCCCGCTTTTGATTCCGGTCGCGCTTGATCCATCGCACCCGTTTCCGCAGGTGGCGAATAAATCGCTGAATTTTATTGTTCGCCTCGGTGGGCGCGATGCTTTTGGGCGCGAAAACGAAATCGCTATCGTCAAAGTGCCGCGTGTGTTGCCGCGCTTGATTCGGATGCCGGATAAAGCCTCGGTACGCGGTGCGGCGGCGCGGAATGTGCTGGTGTCGATTTCAAGCATCATTCGGGCGCATTTAACCGATTTATTCGCTGGGCGCACGGTCGAACAGTTCTCGCAATTCCGCGTTACCCGCCATTCTGATTTGGCGGTGGATGAGGAAGATGTCAAAAATCTGCGTACCGCCTTGCGGCAGGGTTTGGTGCATCGCCATTACGGGCAGGCCGTGCGGTTGGAGGTGTCTTCCGGCTGCTCGGACTATCTGGCGGATTTTTTGCTGCAACAGTTTGATCTGCCGCACCAATCGCTTTACCGCGTGCATGGCCCCGTCAATTTGGTGCGGCTGACGCAGTTGATTGATTTAATCAACCGCCCCGATTTGTGTTTTGAACCGTATGAAGCCGTGTATCCGGTGCAAATTCAAAGCGGAAAATCGTTTTTCACCCAGCTTCAGCAGGGCGATATTATTTTTCACCAGCCCTTTGAACGGTTCGATGGCGTATTGGATTTTCTGCGCGAAGCCGTTCATGACCCCGATGTACTCGCCATCAAGCAAACGATTTACCGCACCGGCCCCAAATCCGAACTCATGGATTTATTGCACGAAGCCGTGCGGCGCGGCAAAGAAGTCACGGTGGTGGTCGAACTGAAGGCGCGTTTTGACGAAGAAGCCAATATCAACTGGGCGGAACGGCTGGAATCCATCGGGGCGCAGGTGTTGTACGGCGTGGTTGGGCTGAAAACCCACGCCAAAATGATGTTGATTACGCGGCGAGAAGGCGATGTCCTCAAACGCTACGGACATCTTTCCACGGGCAATTACAACCCACGCACCGCCCGCTTGTATACCGACATCAGCCACCTCACGGGCGACCCTGAGTTGACGGCGGATATGGAACACGTTTTCATCCACCTCGCTGCCCAAAATCGTTTGCCGCGTCTGCATAAACTGTGGTGTTCGCCGTTTCAGTTGCAACGCAAGCTCGTCGATAACATTGAGGTGCTGGGTAAAGCCGCTTTAGAGGGGAAAAAGTGCCGCATCATCGTCAAAATGAACGCATTAACCGATGAAGTGCTGGTCAAAAGCCTGATGCGTGCCGGACAGCAAGGCGTGCAAATCGACCTGATTGTGCGCGGAGCCTGCATGTTGCCAGCACAGGTGGCTGGGCATACCGACAATATCCGCGTGCGATCCATCATCGGGCGTTTCTTGGAGCATTCGCGGGTGTTTTATTTCCAAGAAGATGAGCGGGAAGAATTATTGCTTTCCAGCGCGGATTGGATGAATCGCAATATGGTGCGCCGTGTTGAACTGGCGTGGCCCGTTACCGACCCCGTACAACGCAAACGCTTGATCGAAGAATGCCTTACGTCCTACCTCCACAACAACGTGGACGCATGGGAGTTAGGGGCAGATGGCATCTACCACCGCCCCGCCACCCGAACCGCACACGGTGCGCAGGGTCTTTGGATGGCGCGTTATACGGAATAATTAAACCGAATCCAACGGTTTTTGGGTAGCGAATAAATAATTCACGTCGGTATCGTTACCCAAGGAATAGCGTTGCGTCAGCGGGTTGTAGGTCATGCCGCGCGTGTGGCGTAAATCCAAACCCGCCTCGCGGCAAAATTGCGCGAGTTCGCTGGGGCGAATCATCTTGGCATACTCGTGCGTACCGCGTGGCAGCATATTCAAGATATATTCCGCGCCCACAATCGCCAGTGCAAACGATTTCAAATTGCGATTCAGCGTCGAGAAAAATACCCACCCCCCGGGTTTCACCAACCCCGCGCAAGCACGAACTACCGAGGCAGGGTCGGGAACATGCTCCAACATTTCCATGCAGGTCACCACGTTGAACGCGGCCGGACGCTCGTCCCGCAGGCGTTCTACACTGACGTTTTGGTAGCGAATGTTCGGTGTTTCGGTTTCCAATGCGTGCAGTTGGGCGACTTTAAGGGCTTTGTCGGATAAATCAATACCCAGCACATTCGCACCTCGGCGAGCCATGGAATCCGCCAAAATACCGCCGCCGCAACCGACATCCAAGGTCTCGGTTCCAGCCAATGGAGCGATGGAATTGATCCATTCCAAGCGCAGCGGGTTGATTTGGTGCAGGGGCTTGAATTCGCTATTCGGATCCCACCAGCGGTGGGCGAGTGCCGAAAATTTCGCTAATTCAGCGGGGTCAGCGTTCAAAGAAGGGGCAGTAGAGGAGGTGGTTGAGTTCATGGCGCAATTATGGCTGAGTCACACCAGCAAACACACCAGTAAAATCACGGTTTTAACAGCATCCTTCACTTTACATGTCCGCCTGGGTCTTGCCCGATCATATTGCCGATGTGCTGCCTGCTGAGGCACGCCACATTGAAGAAATTCGCAGGAATTTGTTAGACATGGCACGTTGTTACGGCTATGAACTGGTAATTCCTCCCCTGTTAGAGCATCTCGAATCTTTATTGTCTGGTACGGGTCAGGCACTGGATTTGCAAACCTTCAAACTGGTCGATCAGCTTTCGGGGCGTATGCTGGGTCTGCGTGCCGATAGCACCCCTCAAGTCGCCCGTATGGATGCCCACTTGCTCAACCGCGCAGGCGTAACCCGCTTGTGCTACTGCGGGCCGGTGCTGCATACGCGCCCCAGTGCGCCCCATGCCACGCGCGAGCCGCTGCAATTCGGAGCCGAAATCTACGGTCACCAAGGGTTGGAAGCGGATTTGGAAATCCTCACGCTGGCGTTGGATTCGCTCAAAGCCACCCCCATTCATTCCGTGCGGGTGGATATGGCGGATGTCCGCATCGTCTCCACGTTGTTGAACGGTCATATTCCGCCCTTGCTGCACGCGGCGTTGGATGTCAAAGACGCGGAAACCATCCGCGAATTGTTGCCCCACGCGCCAGCCGTCGCGCAAACGCTGTGCGAATTGGTACAACTGTACGGCGATAAAACCGTGCTGGACGAAGCCCGCAAAATTCTCCCCTCCCTGCCCGCCATCGACGAAGCCTTGACGCATCTGGCATGGCTTGCAGGGCA
The DNA here is from genome assembly GCA_937863075.1 of uncultured Rhodoferax sp. Lineage (GTDB taxonomy): Bacteria > Pseudomonadota > Gammaproteobacteria > Burkholderiales > Burkholderiaceae_C > Allorhodoferax. The sequence continues at coordinate 7,651 of CALMCD010000262.1, forward strand.
TGTGGAAACGGAAATGGGGGTCGAAGTATCGTTCGATCTTGCCGATTTGCACGGTTATTCGTACTACAGTGGCATGATGTTCTCGCTCTACGCCCCGGGTGCTGCGGATGCACTGGCACGCGGTGGACGTTACGACGCAGTAGGCAAAATTTTTGGGCGCGACCGTCCTGCGGTGGGATTTGGTTTGGATATTAAGGCACTGGCGGCGGTTGCCCCGCTATTGCCCCAACGTGCTGCCATTCGTGCGCCTTGGCGGGAAGATGCTTCGCTGCATAAGGCTATTGCTTCGTTGCGTCGTCGCGGAGAAACGGTGGTGTGTGCGCTACCCGGACACGAAAGCCAAGTTGATGAGTTTCACTGTGACCGTGCGCTAGTTGAAGTCGCAGGACAGTGGATTGTTATAGAAAGTGAAAAGGCATTCTAATGAATACAAAAACGAATACAACAACAAACAAAGGACGCAATGTCGTCGTTGTCGGAACCCAATGGGGCGATGAAGGCAAAGGCAAGCTGGTGGACTGGCTTACCGAAACCGCCCACGGTGTGGTGCGTTTTCAAGGTGGTCATAACGCGGGGCATACATTGGTTATCAATGGCGTAAAAACCGCGCTGCATTTGATTCCCAGCGGCATCATGCGTCCGGGCGTAAAGTGCTACATCGGCAACGGCGTGGTGCTATCCGTCACCAAACTGTTTGAAGAAATTGCGGGGCTGGAAAAAGCCGGCGTTGAAGTGCGCTCCCGCTTGCGGGTTAGCGAAGCCTGCCCATTGATTTTGCCGGTTCATGCCGCGCTGGATGTGGCGCGTGAAATTGCACGCGAAAAAGGTGGCAATGCCAAGATCGGCACGACCGGACGCGGTATTGGCCCCTCCTACGAAGACAAAATCGCCCGCCGTGCCTTGCGCGTGCAAGATTTGAAATACCCCGAACGCTTTGCCGCCAAGCTGCGCGATTTGCTGGATTTGCACAACCACGTTTTGACCACGTACCTGAACGCCGAAGCCGTTGCCTTTGAGCCGATGTATGCGCAGGCAATGGAACAAGCCGAACTGCTGAAACCCATGATTGCGGACGTGTCGCGTGAGCTGAACGAAGCCCATCAACGCGGTGAAAATTTGCTGTTTGAAGGCGCACAAGGCACGCTGCTGGACATTGACCACGGAACTTATCCCTACGTGACCTCCAGCAACTGCGTGGCAGGCAATGCGGCAGCGGGTGCGGGTGTCGGCCCCGGTTTGCTGCATTATGTGCTGGGCATTACCAAGGCATATTGCACCCGTGTGGGTGGCGGCCCCTTCCCCACCGAATTGGAATGGGAAAAAGAAGGCACACCGGGTTACCACATGAGTACCGTCGGTTTCGAGAAGGGAACGACCACCGGACGTTCGCGTCGCTGCGGTTGGTTTGATGCCGCTTTGCTGAAACGCTCGGCACAGGTTAATGGTTTATCCGGTTTGTGCATCACCAAGCTGGATGTGCTGGATGGGTTGGAAGAGTTGAAACTCTGCACAGGCTACGAATTGGATGGCGAAATCATCGACATTTTGCCGCTGGGAGCCGATGAAATCGAACGTTGCAAACCCATTTACGAAACCATTCAAGGTTGGAGCGATTCCACTGTGGGTGTCACGCAATTCGATGCCCTGCCGGAAAATGCCCGCCTGTACCTGCGCCGTATTGAAGCGGTGACGGGTGTTCCCGTTCACATGGTTTCGACCAGTCCGGATCGGGATCACACCATCCTGATGCGTCATCCCTATTTACCTGAATAAGGGATCAAAATCATGCTGACCGAAGACGGAAAACACCTGTACGTGAGTTATGACGAGTACCACAATCTGATTGAAAAACTCGCCATCAAAATACACCAATCCGGTTGGGAATTTGACACAATTTTGTGTTTGGCACGCGGTGGATTGCGTCCGGGGGATGTTCTTTCGCGCATATTCGACAAACCGTTGGCGATTATGTCCACCAGCTCCTACCGCATGGATGCGGGAACGATACAGGGGCATTTGGACATCGCCCGCTACATCACCACGCCCAAAGGAGAAATCGCAGGGCGCGTGCTGCTGGTGGACGATTTGGCGGATTCGGGCAAAACCCTGCACGCCGTGATGAACCTGCTCACCCAGCGTTATCCACCGATTACCGAGCTGCGCAGTGCCGTGATTTGGACGAAAGCACTTTCCACGTTTACGCCCGATTATTCGATTCAGTACCTGCCCACCGACCCGTGGATTCACCAGCCGTTCGAGTGCTACGATGCCATGCGCCCTGAGCATCTCCTGCGCAAATGGGGGAGCGAAGCGTGAGTAACATCCCCGCCCACTCTGCGCAAACCACGCTGATTCACCACCCTTACACACCGCCAGCGGGGTTTGCTGCACCGCAGGCGGGGGTTTTTAAGGCTTCTACGGTATTTTTCCCGAACGTAGCCGCCATGCGCGAACGTGAATGGAAGGATAAATCCGGCTACACCTACGGTCTGCACGGCACGCCGACCACATACCTACTGGAAGAACGCCTGTGCCACTTGGAAGGCGGTTTGCAATGCTTGCTCGCGCCCAGTGGGTTGGCAGCGGTTGCCTTGGTCGGTATCGCACTGCTGCACACAGGTGACGAAGTTCTGATTCCCGATAACGCCTACGGCCCGAATAAAACCTTTGCCGAAGGAGAATTACGGCAATGGGGCATCACCCATCGGGTGTACGACCCCATGAATCCGCAAGATTTGGCGGACAAAATATCCCCCCAAACGCGGTTGGTATGGGTGGAGGCGGCGGGTTCGGTGACGTTGGAGTTTCCCGACCTGCCCGCGCTGGTAGCCATCGCCAAAGCCCAACAGGTGTTGGTCGCGCTGGATAACACATGGGGCGCGGGGCTGGCATTTGCACCGTTCGATACGGGTATCGATGTCTCGGTTCACGCCCTGACCAAATACCCCAGCGGTGGCGGCGATGTGCTGATGGGTAGCGTCATTACCCGCGATGCCGATTTGCATCTTCGCCTCAAGCTCTCCCACATGCGGTTGGGTTTGGGCGTGGGCGTGAACGATGTGGAAGCCATTCTGCGTTCGTTGCCCAGTATGGCATTGCGCTATCGCACGCACGATGAAAATGCCAGAATCCTCGCCCATTGGTGCGATCAACAGCCCGAATTTGTGCAAGTGCTGCACCCTGCATTGGCCGGATCACCCGGGCATGAACATTGGAAAGCACTGTGCAAAAACGGCGCGGGTGGCGCGGCGGGGCTTTTTAGCGTGGTGTTCGATGAAAGTTGGAGCCAATCCAAGGTCGATGCGTTTTGCAACGCCCTGCGCTTATTCCGCTTGGGTTACAGCTGGGGCGGAACGGTGAGTTTGGTCGTTCCTTACGACTTGGATTCCATGCGCACCACATGGCCTGCGGGTATTGCACGCGGTACGGTGGTGCGCTTTTGTGTGGGCTTGGAAACGGTGGAAGATCTGCAAGCCGACATCATGCAGGCGTTGCGGGGGGTGGTAGCGGGGGGGTAGGCATTGCCAAATGTTCGGTTTCGGCAATCTGGCTGCACACAATGCGGCACAGGTTGGCGATCCGCCGATCGATGATGCGGTAATAAATTTGTACCCCTTCACGCCGTTTGCCCAAAATTTGGGACTGGTACAGCGTATTCAGGTGCTGCGACATATTGGGCTGCGTGGTGTTAATTTCACTCAGCAGCTCGCTCACATTCTTTTCCGCCTGACACAGGCTCATGATAATCCGCAGCCGCATGGGGGCTGAGAGGACACAAAAAAGTTCGGCGGCCATTTCAATCACTTGCTGCTGCTCCTGCAACTTTTGCATGCAGCTGGGGGATAGGGTTTCTTGCATATTCAATCGTATTCAATCGTATTCAATCACGGCGGGATTGGCACTGGGTTGCAGCTTCCATTCGGCTAAAGCGGCATTGCTGGGGTGAAAGCGGGCTGCACTACCCAGTTGCAATTCTGCTTGTATCCCTTCGCACTGTACGGTAAGGTGAATCCCCAGCCCTTTTGATTTTGTAACAGGGAATTTTCGCACCATGCCTGCAATATCAGGAATCGCACCCGATGCGGGTATGACGTGCATTTTCAAGCATTTGGCAAATTCACAACGGGCGTTTTCCAAATCCCACAGTTGGGTGATGGACAGTTGATTGCCACCTGAAAAGCGGTCGTGCTGCACCTTGCCCATGACCACGATAAAGCTATCATCTTTGAGTAAATCGCGGTGGGCTTCGATGAGGGATTCATCGGCGCGGGCATCCATGCTGGCGGATTTATCGTCTAGTTTGAAGAGGGCGAGTTTACCGCGTTGCCCGTTGATGATGCGCAAGTCGGTCACGATCCCTGCCAGCAGTTGCTGCTGACCGTCACGGGAATCCCGAAAATCGCGTACTTCACGCAATTCGGCGATGCTGCGTTTCACAAAACGGCGTACTTCGGGGGCAACCTCATCAAACAAATGCCCCGATAGATAAAAACCGACCGCTATTTTTTCAAAATCCAAGCGTTCTTTGATGCCCCATTCGGTGGTTTCAACCAAATCCGGCTCTTGGGT
>CALMCD010000263.1 GCA_937863075.1 uncultured Rhodoferax sp.
TTGATTTTTTTCGATTTAATCAAATCTTGGTAGAGCAAACCGATATACGTCATGATGCGAACCGCCATGAATTTATCGACACGGCTTTGAAATTCCAACAGCAGATAGACGTAAATCCAATCCGTGTCTTTACCGTGTTCATTACCCTTCATGCGGATACGCCAGATGAGATCGTCTTCTTTATCCCGCAAATCATCGGTCACATAGCTACCGTTGACTTTTTCCAGCGTATCAAAATCCAGCAACGCCACCCAATCTTCGCCGACAAAACCCCGCAGCAAATCTTGTACCGTTTGCGGATGGGAAAAGAAGTTTTTGTAGGCGTTATCGTGGGCGGGCATTACGGGGTTTTAACGAGCAGGCATGTAGCGGGAAGGGTCAACGGGTTTACCGTCGCGGCGTACTTCAAAGTGGAGTTTGACGCGATCCGCCTCACTGCTACCCATTTCCGCGATTTTTTGACCGCGTTTTACTTTCTGGTTTTCCGTCACCAGCAGGGTGCGGTTGTGGGCGTAAGCGGTCAAAAACGAAGGGGTGTGTTTCAAAATAATCAGGTTACCGTAACCGCGCAGACCCGCTGCGGCATACACCACGGTTCCATCGGCGGCGGCTAAAACGGGGTCACCTGCATTGCCTGCGATGTCCAGTCCCTTGTTTTTACTTTCGTCAAAGCCGGCAATGACGCGCCCTTTGCTCGGCCACGACCAAGTGACGTTCCCCAGCGTGACCGTTGCACCCGTGGAAGCCATTTCAGCAGCCGAATCGGGCATCGGTGCGGGGGTGGTCGATGCGGCAGGGGGTGCCGTCACCACCGCTGCGGCTACGGGAACGCCCAGCGCCTTAGAAGACGATGGAGTCGGGGCTGGAGCGGGTTGACTCACCACCGCCATTCCGCCATCGCTCCCCGGTGGGGCAACGCGTACCACTTGACCGATTTTCAGCAGCGCATTGCTATCCAGATTATTCCAGCGTGCAATGTCTTTATGGCTTTGTGCGTAAAGCCGCGCCAGACTGTAGAGGGTTTCCTTGGGTTTGACGGTGTGATAACCCGCACCCGCTTGCCCGCCATCGGCATTGCCCGTGCTGGCATACACCTTGGGCGATGCGACTGCACCCGTCGTGGGGGGTAAATCATTCACCACCACACGCTCAAAGGTAGTGCCGGAAGGCGTGGTGGGAGATGCAGGGGGGGATGTGAATCCACCCATCGTAGGATCAAAACCGCCCCGATCTTCAACCGGTGCACGGCTTAGAGAGACCGTGTTACAAGCAGATAACAAAAATACGGCTGGTAACAAGCTCCACCCAGCTGAACGCAAAACGCCTCGCATAACATTTTCCTTCATGCAAACCCCAATTTTAGGGGGACAAAATAACATCATAACGACCGATCAAACCCCAGGTTACCCCAGTGTTCGAGATTGGCATGGTCGGTCAAATCCACCTGAAGCGGTGTCAGTGCAATATGACCTTGGGCGGTTGCGTGAAAATCGGTTCCGTCGGCATCGTCTTTCGCCGCACCTGCTGCGCCAATCCAATACATGGTTTCACCGCGTGGATTAACTTGCTGAATCACGTTCTCCGCCGCATGTCTCCGCCCCAGACGGCACAATTGAAGACTGCCAATTTCATCATAAGGCCGATTCGGGATATTCACATTCAGCAAAAATGGCGAAAGTGAGGAATGTGACGAAAGCGGCACGGCTTGATTCAAAACCCATTGCACCAATTCCCGCGCTTTGCGGGCGGCACTGTCCAGATGATGCCAATCACGCTCCACTTGCGAAAACGCAATCGCGGGGATACCGAATAAATACCCCTCCATCGCCGCGCCCACTGTGCCGGAATAAATGGTGTCATCGCCCATATTCGCACCGTTGTTGATACCCGAAACCACCAAGTCGGGGCGATACCCCAGCAAACCCGTGAGCGCAATGTGAACGCAATCGGCTGGCGTACCATTCACGTAACGAAAACCGTTGCTAGAGCGATGTACGTACAAAGGCGTATTCAATGTCAGGGCGTTGGATTTGGCACTGTTATTGTGTTCGGGCGCGATGACTTCGACATCGGCAATGTCTTTCAACGCCTCGTACAAAGCGATGATGCCGGGGGCTTGGTAGCCGTCGTCGTTAGAAATCAGAATTTTTTTCATGGTTTATCGGTTGGGATGGTGATTGCGACCAATACAAGCCCCTAGTAACAAAGCCAGTATCAGCGCGTAAAAGCTGACAGTATGCTTGAGTCCAAAAACCTCGGTACTCAAACTGCTGATACCAAAGCACACCACCACAATCATGCCTAAGTGTGCGCAGGCACGGGTTTCCCAATCGGGTGAACGCAGGTAATGAAAAAACACGCTGGCAGGGTAAATAAATAGCCCGCCCATCGACAAGCCCGCCAATACCCCCGAACCCACGGCTACCGTCACGATTTCGTTATGAAATCCCGAAGAAAACGCCATGTGAATCGCAAACGGCGAGGCAAAGGCCCGTACCACTTCCGGCATGGGGGACGTGCGGGCAAAGGTCTCCCCTAGGCCCACCAGCGCATCCCACGGGCTTTGGGACAACAGCACCCACGCCATCCGCAAAAACGTAATGCGCAGCCCCGTTGACGTATCAGGAGCCATGCCGTGCAAAGGATAAGAAAGTATCCCCGCGACCATTTCTTGGATGCGAGTCGATACGCTCGGAACATACTTCCACACCCCCACCGCTACCAGCATCACCACCACACCACCGAGTGCTGCGGCGATTTTTACGCCCCGTTCCAAACGGTGCTGGCGATGAACGACCGTGAACATCAACAATAACAACGGCAAAGCCAGCCACCCCGTGCGGCTTCCGGTGCGAATGCTGAGGTACGCACCCAACATAGCGGCACTGATTTTGAATCCCGTCCACCACCGTGAAGTAGACGGCATCCAAAACAACGATGCCAAAGCCGCCGCCGCAAAGAGCAACGAGGAATAACCCAACACCAGCGGATCCGAAAACGCAGTAGCCAAACGCCCTGCACCCCAGCGTTCAGGCTGCGGAAAGAACACGATATTCAAAAATGTGAGGCATAAACTCACGATGCAAGCACCATAAAGCCAGTGGGATACCCGCATTCGATGGCGTAACACGAACATAAAAATCGGGATAGCGACCACAAAGCGCATCGACGAATCGATCATGCTGCCGTCCAAATCCTGCCGCGCCAGCCCCGCCAATGTAATCAACAACGAGGGAACAACAAACGCCACCATCACCCCCAAACGCTGCTTTTCCGCCTGCCGATGCAAGATCGGATACGCCGCATGGGGCAAAAAATGAACGATGGAGCAAAGGAGAAACCCCACAATCAAAATGCCGCTACTCCAATCCTCTAGCGTGACAAAGAACCACGGAGTAGCGCACAAAAACACCACCAAGCCCTTGTTGATAAGAGAATGGTCGGGATTATTTTTTACGCTTATCTTCATACGATGTGCTAATTTTCAGTAGCAAGTGCAGCAAGGTATTGCTACCCGATACCAACACGCGCGGTAAACACAGCGGGTCGTCTTGTACGGTGGCGCGGGCGCGTTGGGTGGTGGTAGCGGTGGTGTATCCGGATTGGGCAACTTGGTCGCGCAGTGCAGGGGTGAGAAAGCCGTAGGGGTAACAAAAATGGCGTACTTCCTGCCCGCACCATTGTTCTAAGTCGGTTTTGGAATGGGCAATTTCTTCCCATGCCGCAGCGGGTGAAAGCGCCCGTAAATCGACATGGTTGCGGGTATGCGAACCGATCTCCATTCCGCCCACCTGCCATTGCAACCATTCGGTGCGGTTCATCAGGGGTTTGATGGTGATACCTTTGGATTCATCCCAATAATTTGTGCCGCCGATTTGCTGGCTCACGGCATAGCAGGTCGCACTAAAACCATAGTGCTGCAAAACGGGCAAGGCGTGCGTGAGGTTGTTTTGGTAGCCATCATCGAACGTGATGCCGAAAACCTTGCCCTGCTTTTCGCCGCTGAAATACGGTTCTAAATCGCGCATCGCCAGCCCTTGGTAACCCAACATTTTCAGCAGCCCCATTTGCCGTGCGAAGGCTTGCGGCGTGACGATCAAACCACGCATGGGCGTACCACGCGGCGGCATCGCGTCAATCTGGTGGTACATGAGGATAGGAATTTTCATTCTTTTTATGTTTCTACTTTTTACGTTGAGCGGCGTAGGCTAAAAATTCATCCAACTGCGGTGAACAGAGCAATTTTGCGATGCCGCGCAACTCTTGCTCCTCCCAATCCCACCACGCGGATTCCAGCAACGCCCGCCGCGTGGCTTCATCAAACCGCCAGCGAATAGGCTGCGCCGGATTGCCTGCCACCACGGAATAGGGTTCGACATCTTTGGTCACCACCGCCCCCGTTCCAATCACCGCGCCGTGCCCGATGGTGATGCCGGAAAGCAGCGTGCAATTCGCGCACAGCCACACATCGCTACCGATGGTGACATCACCGCGACTGATTTCGTAATCAGGAATATGCCGCGCTTCTTCCCAAAACGCCGGAAACGGAAAACTACTCACCCAATCCATGCGGTGGTGTTTGCCCAAAAATATCTGCACCCCGCTGGCAATCGAGCAATACGCGCCGATGCGCAAGGTGCTGCCACTGGCATCGCTGTGAACGGTCGGCATTCCATACGTTCCGGTTCCCAAGGTGTAATGCGGATACTGGTCACGAAATTTTTCCTGCTGCCGCGCATAGCTTTGCAGCGGGGTGATGCCCGCTTTTTTATCCCGCCTACGTTGAAGCCAGTTTTTCATAAGCACCCCGATTTGGAAACTCTAAATTGTAAAGTTGCTATTGGGGCAACTCGTCTAACCAACTTTGCACCGTTTTGGCATTCGGGCTGCCAAGGGCTTGATAAAGAGGAAGGCTTTTTTCCAAGTATTCCCGTGCTTTTATGTAATTTTGGTAGTGGCTCTCTATGAACTGATGCCACCTTGCAATGCTGAACCCAGAATATGGGGATTATCGAGGCGCTTTTTTAGTAGTTTGCGCAAAGGTTCTTTGACTGAACCATCTAATTTTTGCTACTCCGCCCACGCACTCGGAACAAATTGCAAACGGTATTTGTGTTTGCGCTCGGGTGCGGAATCAGATGGTATCAATATCCACCTCAATGGCATTTGCGCGTTCACTCAGGCGCTCTTGCACGATGCGGCTGAGTTTTTGGTCTGCGAGGGCCTCTAACATTGCCTCAAACACGCTAGGTTCGAGCATATAAAACGCTGCTTTGTTGTGATTCAGCACAGCGACCGGACGGCAATTTGCTTGGCGCAAAACCGCCGCCGGATTTCTCTTGAACTCGGACATACTGATGGTGACATCAGCAAAAATAGCTTCCATAATCAGCTCCTAATTAAGTGCTAATTATGGTGCTAAATCCCCCCTTACGCCGCTTTCACTTTCAACCGCCAAGCGTGCAGCAAAGGCTCGGTGTAGCCGCTGGGCTGTTCCATGCCTTTGAAGATTAAATCGCTGGCGGCTTGGAAGGCGGCTCCATTGGGGTTGCTGGCCATTGGCAAATACAGCGAATCCGCCGCGTTTTGCTGATCCACCACCGCTGCCATGCGTTGCAGTGGTCACAAGCATAGAATCCATGCTACAGCAAGCCAAATTCACCGTTGTATGGCAAACTATAAGAACTTATCACTCGTAAGAAATCCATGACATATACAAAAACTATCGTCTGCTTTGCAAACTCCCGTAAAAATTCTGGTCGTTGTATCGCTGGAAAGGAGTGGAATGAATCAGAAATTGGGCAGTGGATTCGCCCTATCAGCAATCGGTCTGGGCATGAAATTTCTGAAGTGGAGCGACGCTATCAAGATGGAAGTTCACCACAGCTACTCGATATTATTCAAATTCCTTGTGAGCAAACTGCTTCAGCGCCACATCAAAATGAAAATCACGTAATTGATTCATCATATTACTGGGTAAAAAAAGGAAATATTTATTTTGATCAAATTGAACCTTGGTTGGATCAACCATCCAGTCTCTGGGGTATAGGAAATAGAAGTTATTCTGGATTGAATAATCGTATAAGCATTGGACGAGAATCTGGAATTTCTCTATATTTGATACGAGTTGACTGCTTGTACTTACGTGTCGGACAGAAAGCAGCAGAATATGCAGACTCCAAACGTGCGGTTCTCGGTCAATTTTTCTATCATGGTGCAAACTATCGAATGGATATAACAGACCCTGAAGTTGAACGCAAATATCTTGGGCAACCAGATGGTCAATACCAGTTACAAAATCCAGTATTGTGTATTAGTCTTGGTGATCTATACCAAGGTAATTTTTATAAATTGATAGCTGCTGTATTTTATAAAGAGTGATTTTTATGAATTCTACAATTTATACAATCGGTCATTCCAATCACAGTATTGATACGTTTATCTCCATGCTTAAACAGCATGGTGTCACGGCATTGGGGGATGTGCGTTCCCATCCCTATAGTCGTTATACACCCCAATTTTCTCGGGATGCACTGAAGATTTCCCTAGCGAATGCCGGAATAACGTATGTTTTTTTGGGAAAAGAATTGGGTGCACGCAGCCCAAATCCTGCTTGTTATCGGCAAGGGAGAGTACAGTACAGCCTACTTGCGCAAGAACCACTTTTTGCAGAAGGTATTCAGCGCATAAAAAAAGGAATGGAGCGATTCTCTCTCGCTTTAATGTGTGCGGAAAAAGACCCTCTTGATTGCCACCGCGCATTATTAGTAGGACGGAAATTATTTGATTTAGGTGTTTCCGTTAATCATATTTTGTCCGATAGGTCACTAGAATCCCACGAAAAAATGGAAAAAAGGTTACTTGCATTCTGCAAAATACCTGAAGGTGATATGTTTAGAGAACGTGATGAATGTCTTGTAGATGCTTACACTATTCAATGTGAGCGCGTTGCTTACCAAGATGAAGCTATGAACATTCCAGAAGAAAGAATTGCGGCATGAATATCTTTACGATTGGATTTACACAAAAAACGGCTGAACAATTTTTTTCGCGTTTAAAGCAACCCGGACTTTTGCGCGTGGTTGATGCTCGACTCAATAATGTATCTCAGCTTGCTGGATTTACCAAGAAAAATGATCTTCAATTCTTTCTACGTGAAATATGTAACATTGAATATATCCATATTCCTTTGCTAGCGCCAACAAAAGATATTCTTGATGCTTACAAAAAAAATGATGGCGATTGGTTTGAATACGAAAAAAAATTTTTACAGCTAATGAAGACCCGTCGTATTGAAAAAACCGTAAAAAAAGAGTTAATTGATGGTAGTTGCTTACTCTGTAGCGAACCTACGCCCGATCATTGCCATCGTCGTTTGGTTGCTGAGTATTTTCATACTCAATGGGATGGCGTGAAAATTCTGCATCTCTAATAAAAATAACACGGACATTACAAGCCCAATCAGCCTGTAGCGCCCGTCCTAATTAAAAAAGCAGCTACTAAATAA
>CALMCD010000264.1 GCA_937863075.1 uncultured Rhodoferax sp.
TGACTTCCAATACGGCGAGTTCCAGTAACCACGCATTTACAGCGTGGCTTGAGGCTACGAGCGCGGTGACTTCCAATACGGCGAGTTCCAGTAACCACGCATTTACAGCGTGGCTTGAGGCCGCGCCCCAAAGCTATTGGCCTCATAGCCGTTCCAGTAACCACGCATTTACAGCGTGGCTTGAGGTACATCACTCAACGTAACCGAAGCCGTCAAGTTCCAGTAACCACGCATTTACAGCGTGGCTTGAGGGGATGTAGTTTAACTTATTGATTCAGCTTTAATTTTCGCCCTTTCTTCTTTTAATTTCCACAAAACTTTATGTGCTTTTCCGCTTTCGGACGTAGGTTTTTTCGTGAAATCGAATACTTCTATGCCCGTGGGTGAACACACATAAACGGCGCGTAAATCGTGGGTGCGGAATAGGTTCGCAATGGGGACGGGTTTTTTATCGAATTCAATCAGCATCACGGGTTCGCTGATTTGAAACGTTTCCAAAGCATCTAACCACGCTTCATAACGGGTTTTATCGCTATACCGCAACCCCGTTGCCGCGAGCTTGTATTGCAACGTGCTGCCCCGCGCCGCAATCACCGCCCAGCCTGCCGCAATGCGCTGCGCACCGCCGCCCTTCGCCATAGCGTGTCCGCCGGAAAGCACACGGCTGGCATCTGCCACCGCGTCGCCCGTTGGCGTTACCAAGTGGCGACCAAAATACTGGTTGAAAAATTCCAAAGTGGTCATAGCATCGTCATAGCGTTGGCACATAACAAGCGGTGCGGATAGACGCATCCCAATACGCGGGTCGCCATGCGGCATCGACTACGGGCGTGCTGCGGTTACCATCCCACCGTTCTACGGGAACGGGGCGCAAGGCTTCATCGTCGTAACCGTGAATGCCGTCTAACGCGCCCTCTTCCACTTCCCAACGGGTTACGGTGCAATGGCGTTTTTTGCCAATCAGGGGCAGATGCGCCAATAAAGCGCGAATGCGGTCGGCATCGCCTTCGCAATACCACGTCAATGTGGGCGCGGCAAAGGTGCGATAGGGGTTCATGATGTTATCCGGCAGATTGCTAAATTTGGTATGCACCACGCCGTGTTTATTCTTTTTCAGCCAGATAGGGTCAAGCCACACATCATCGGGGCGCATGGATTGAACGATTGCCATGCGTCCGGTAGAAAAAGGTTCATATACCGCAGAGCTGGCGTAATAAAGCCCTTCCACACAACGCAGCGGCAAATGGTGATGGGCTTGTTCGACATCGCCCGTCAAACTAAAAACGACCGATGCCAATAGCGCATCGAACGTCAAATACCCGCCTCCGGTCACAAACGGGCTGCCAAGCGTAGCGGTAATTTTGAGTTGCTCCATACCCGCATCACCCGCTGAAATTTTCGACCCGCGCAGGCTCCCAGCCCCCAATATGAATGGTTTGGATAATGATGCCATCGCGCTTTATCGTGAAATCCCCTGCCACTTCGCCACACCCCCGCGCTACCTGCGCACCCAACAACGGGCGGCGGGACAGTGCATCCAAACCTTGCAACAACAAGGTTAAATCGCGCTCTTTGGCTTGCTCAATCACCATGCGCCCGTGCAAAGGAATATCGGCAGGAAAGGCGTAAAACGTGGTGATGGTGCGAGAAGAATTTGCCATATCGCCCATTTGGGCTTTCAAGGCGGCGACTTGGGATTCGCAAATGTGCAGCGCGGTTTCCAAGTCTTTCAATTCGGCGGCGGGTTTGCCGTCTTTTTTTGCTTTGTTCAATTCGCGCTTGAGCTTGGTGGCATTGGCTTCGATTGCCGCACGTTGGCTATTGGTTTCGCTGCGGTGGGTGTAGGCATGGCGGTCGGATTCGGTTAAGCCCTCTAAAACGCCTTCGGTATCTTCCAAATCTTTGCGCGTACCCGTCACGGCTTGCGGCAGGATGTTTACTTTAGGCACAAAGTTACTCACCAGTAAACGCGATTTCACCGACCACGAGCCGAACAAATCCAAAATCGGGTCGGCTTCGCGTAACGCGGCAAGTTGCTGTAAATCGACTTCCTCTTTGATGTCTTTCGACTGCCCCAGAATATCCGAATACGCTTGCTGCAAAGTCGTTTTCCCTTCGCCGCGCTGCGCCATTGCCGCCAGTCCGCACGCCCGCCGCAAAAAGCCGCGCACGGTGCTAGCGGGTAAATAAGCGGTTTGCTGGACTTGCCCTTCGGCATCCAAACCCCGCGCCATCAACGGAAAATTGTTATACCCATTCGCCCGCCCACCTTCTGCCACAGGCATGGTGATGGATAAGGGCGCTTGGGTGGTAATAATGGCTTCGACCGTGAGCGTGTGTTTTTGCATCGTATTTATTTCAAAAAAATCAAAAATTAAATCTTAAAAAACCTTAAAGAATCAGCATTCCAAACCCGAAGGCACGGGCGGTGTTGCCGATACCGTTTTGGAGTGCAAGCGCGAATTTTTCAGGCTCCACAATTTTGAGAACGCCCGTAAATTGCGTATCGTCAATCGTGAATTTTTTCGGGGGTTTATCAACGACATAATGCCGCGCCGTGCAATGCACCGTGATGATTTCAAAACCGTGTTGAATCCCCTTGCGCTCTAGCCAAGCGTGGCGAGAACGCCAATCGGTTGTCGGAAAATAGCGGTGTCGCCCATTATTTTTCACCGATACGCACGCCCGCAGCGAAAATCCGAGGATATTTCCCTCTCCATTCGGTAACGGCGCATCCGTGCGGATGACGAGCGTATCGCCTGCATCGTGATGCAGCCCCGTAGCACCCTCTAATAATCCTGCCACCATACGATGAACGGCGTATCCTTCTACCGTTTGCGGTTTTGTTAGTATGTAATCCATCAAAAAAGCCTCCTTACCAAGGAAAGCATAGCATTAGTCCTATGAATAACCAGAACAACCCTAATCCCTCCCCCATTTTGATCGCCGGAGCTGGTATCGGCGGTCTCGCAGCGGCGTTGGCGTGTAGTCGCGCCCAGCCTAGTCGCACCATTCAGGTGTGGGAACGCGCCCCCGAACTCACCGAAGTAGGGGCTGGCATTCAGCTCGGCCCCAACGCCACACGCATCTTGCAACGCTGGGGGCTGGAATCGGCACTGCGCAAAGTGGCGACCTTTCCAGAAAAACTCTCTATTCATTCGGCACAAGATGATGCCGAATTAGGGCAACTGCGTTTGGGTGACCATGCGATTCAAAAATACGGTTCTCCCTACGCTGCCATTCACCGTGCCGATATGCAGCAAATTTTGCTGTCGGCCGTGCAAGATCGCGCGAATGTGGAATTGCACCTAGGGCATGGCATTCAGTCATTTGACGATGATGGCAAAGCCGTCACCCTGAAGATGGAAAACGGCACGCAAGCCCACGGTGCAGCCCTGATTGGCGCGGATGGTATTTGGAGCGTGATTCGCACCCAATTACTGCAAGACGGTAAACCGCGCTTCCCCGGGTATTTGGCATACCGTAACCTCATCGCCCAAAGTGCCTTACCCGCTACGCTGCGCAGCCAACACGTCACGGTGTGGATGGGAACGAATCTGCATGTGGTGCAATACCCCGTTCGGGGCGGCGAATACCTCAATGTGGTGGCAATTTTGCATGGCAGCGTTCCGGCTGGATGGAACAATCTCGCAAACTGGGATAATGCCAACAGCAGCGTTTATGCCACCCAATTACAGGACGCTTATCGTTCTTGCTGCCCTCGTCTACGGGAACAGTTGGCGGCGTGCAGCAGCGTGGGGCGCTGGCGTTTATGGGCGTTGGCAGACCGTCCCCCGATGCAGGGTGCGCACCAACACGCGCGGGGTCGTGTGGCTTTGCTTGGCGATGCCGCACATCCGATGCGCCCTTACATGGCACAGGGTGCGGGGATGGCGTTGGAAGATGCCGCTTGTCTTGAAACTATTTTGACACAAGCAGGTGACACAATGGGAGCCACGCCTACTTCGGTACAAGAATTGCTAGAGGCTTTTGCAATACAACGTTGGCGGCGGAATGCACGGGTGCAAGCACGCTCTATTCGCAATGGTGAGTTATTTCATGCCCAAGGTTTCATGCGCTGGGGGCGCGATTGGGGGATGAAACTGTTGGGTGAAAAAGTGCTGGATGTACCTTGGCTTTATCGGGCATAAACGTGCTGAATCGTTTTTTTGATGGGTGTATTTGTTTCTTTTTTAAGGAATTTTGAATGAAAAATGGAATGAAAAAAGCCGCTCTCTTGTTGGGTGCAGTGGGTGAAATGGGTGTGATGGGTTTGTCGCAGGCACAAGAATCGTCTAAATTGCCTGCACTGGGCGCGAACATGGGTCAGGTTTCGGTTTCCGGCTTGTCTTCTGGTGCGTTTATGACGGCACAGTTGAATAGTGCGTATTCGGCTTCCTTTATGGGTGCTGGCATTATGGCGGGTGGGCCTTTTCTGTGTTCCAAATCCTATGGTTTCAACGCCAATATGGATAACGCCATCAATGCGTGTATGAACCCACTGACCGCTTCCGTCGCTCCCGATGGCAAAAAACTGTTCGCCGAAGCCGTTAAATTGGCGGAAGCGGGAAAAATCGACCCCGTTGAAAACCTGAAAAAACAACGTGTGATGATTTTCAGCGGCGGTAAAGACAAAACCGTGCGCCCTGTGGTCGTGAAACAAGTCGAAGCGTATTACGTGGCTGCGGGTCTGGAATCCGGCAAAACCGTGAAATACCAAGAAATTGCCGATGCCGGTCACGCCATTACCGTGAATGATCAAGATGCAAGCTCTTGCTCCATCACCGGAACGCCTTATGTGAATAACTGCGGCATCACCGAATCCAGCGCGATCTTGGAACACATCTACGGCAACCTGAAGCCCGCTGCAACATTTTTGAGCGGAACCATGGTGCGCTTTAACCAGAAAGAATTCATTAAAGGAACCCGCTCCAGCATGAGCGAAGATGCCTTTGCCTACGTTCCCAAAAGCTGCGAAACCGAGAGCTGCCGCGTTCACGTTGCCATCCACGGCTGCCAACAAGGTTACAAAGTTATCGGTAAAACCTATTACACTAAAACCGGATATAACGAAGTTGCGGATACCAACAACATCATCGTGCTGTATCCACAGGTTGAACCCAAAAACAGCGCTCCTTTTAACCCCCAAGGTTGTTGGGATTTCTGGGGTTATACCGAGACTGATTCCCAAAACAAAACTTTCTTCACCAAAGATGCGCCTCAAATGAAGGCCATTATGGAGATGGTGAGCCGTTTGGGTCAGCCACGTAGCAAATAAATTCACTTCCCCTTACCGCTTTTTACCTCTGGAGTTTTTTATGACAAACCCTTTCATGAACCAATGGATTGCAATGGGTCAAGATACCCTGAAAAAAATCACCGAAGCACAACAAAATGGCTTTGCTGGCCTGAAACAGCCGCAACCCTTTGACATGAGCAGCGCGGCTGAAGTGATGAAAACATCGGTCAAATCTTTTCAAGATGCTTCTAACCAAAGCACCGACATGATCAACCGCATGATCAGCAACCAAGCCTCTTCCATGAAGCTGAATGTGTCTGCTGAAGCGATGACAAACCTGACGGAAATCGTCGGTGTATCCATCAACCAAGCGATGCAACAGCAAACCAAATTGGCGAGCGAGTGCATGAAACCCCTCGCTAACTTTTTGACTGGCTTGTCAGAAGTGCGCAAAACCGAAGACCTGATTGGTTTGCAAACCGCATTTTCCCGCGACATCGAAGCGGCTTTGAAAGGCAACGCAGAAGAAAACGCTGCTTTGTTGGGTTCTGTTCGCAGCGCCGTTTCGAGCTGGACTGAAAACACCCTCGACAGCGTTGCCGATAGCAAAACCGACAACAGCTAATCAGCGCAGCACATCGCCTATGCAGAGGTATTTAATCTCTACATAGTCGTCCATGCCAAAGTGCGAACCTTCGCGCCCCAGACCGGACTGTTTCACTCCCCCAAATGGAACATGTTCGGTCGCCAATATCCCCACATTGATCCCTACCATGCCGTATTCCAGCGCTTCCGCCACGCGGTAAATGCGCCCTATATCGCGGCTGTAAAAATAGCTGGCGAGGCCAAATTCAGTGTGGTTGGCGGCATCAATCGCTTCTTGCTCGGTTTCAAATCGGAAAATCGGCGCAAAGGGGCCAAACGTTTCTTCTTGCGCACATAGCATCTCGGCAGTGGCATCGGCGACAACGGTCGGTTCAAAAAATAAGCCGTTTTTTAATCCTGCTACACGCTTACCGCCTTGCACCAAACGTGCTCCTTTGGCAAGCGCATCCTGCACATGTAGCTCTACTTTTTGTAGCGCCGCTTCTTCAATCAAGGGGCCTTGGTTCACGCCCTCTTCAAAACCATTGCCGACTTTGGCGGTGGCAACTTTAGCGGCAAATTTTTCCACGAATGCCTCGTACACGCCGGATTGCACATAAATCCGATTGCTGCACACGCAGGTTTGCCCCGCGTTGCGGTACTTGCTGGCAAACGCGCCTTCGACTGCCGAATCCACATCGGCATCGTCGAACACAATAAACGGTGCATTGCCGCCCAATTCCAGTGCCACTTTTTTGACGGTGGGGGCGCTTTGTGCCAATAAAATCCGCCCGACTTCGGTCGAACCCGTAAAGCTCAAATGGCGCACCACCGGACTCGCGCACAGCACTTTGCCGATGGCGATGGAGTTATCGCTATCCCCCGTCAGCACATTCAAAACACCCGCCGGAATGCCCGCCCGCATTGCCAACTCAGCCGCAGCCAGTGCGGTCAGCGGTGTGAGTTCAGCGGGTTTAATCACCACGGTGCAACCAGCGGCCAGCGCGGGCGCGACTTTGCGCGTCATCATTGCCAGCGGAAAATTCCACGGCGTAATCGCGGCACACACCCCAATCGGCTGCTTGATGACCATCAGGCGGCGGTTGTTATCAAAGTGCGGCAGGGTCTCACCGTTCACGCGCTTGGCTTCTTCGGCAAACCATTCCACAAAGCTCGCACCGTAGGCGACTTCGCCTTGTGCTTCGGCTAGCGGTTTGCCTTGCTCGGCGGTCATCAGGCGGGCGAGGTCGTCTTGGTTTTGCATCAACAAATCAAACCAGCGGCGCAAAATGATGCTGCGCTCTTTGGCCGTTTTTTGCTTCCATCCCTGCCAAGCGCTGTTGGCTGCTGCAATGGCTGCTTCGGTTTCGATAGCGCCGAGGTTGGCAACATCCGCCAGCTTTTCACCCGTAGCAGGATTGGTAACATCGAAACGGCTATTTCCTTTGTACCATGCACCGTTGATAAGCGCATCGGTTTTTAGCAGGCTGGGGTCGTGGAGCAGGGATAAAGGATTCGACATACAAACATTCCAACGGGGTAGATGGGATAAAAAAAGGA
This sequence comes from uncultured Rhodoferax sp., assembly GCA_937863075.1. Classification (GTDB taxonomy): domain Bacteria; phylum Pseudomonadota; class Gammaproteobacteria; order Burkholderiales; family Burkholderiaceae_C; genus Allorhodoferax. The sequence continues at coordinate 7,385 of CALMCD010000264.1, forward strand.
TAAAAAAATGGCTCTAACTCAACGAGTTTAGAGCCATTGGGGTTAGCACTTTTTTAGAGTGCCACTAAACCATCTCCGTTAAACGGAACCACCTGTTGTTCCACCAGT
>CALMCD010000265.1 GCA_937863075.1 uncultured Rhodoferax sp.
GGCGGTGAAAATGCTTCAAACGGCCCAGCGGATTGGGCAATCGCCATCGCGTGCCGATCCAACTGGCGGTTACCGGAGGATTCGGCGACTTCGGTACTCACAATACGCCCATCGTGATTGACCGTGACCACCATCGTGAGTTCGCCGTAGAGCTTTTTACCACCAAATTGCGGGAAGTTTTCCGTACCGCGTTTTTCAATTGCATTGCGCAGCGTGGTGTAGTAAATGGCATAGACGGCTTCCTTCACAGCGGGGCTGATGTAGCGTTTGCGCGGACGGGCGTTATCTTGCTTGATACGGCGCTCAATCTCCGCCAACATTTGCAGGAGTTGCTGGCGCTTTTCTTCTTCGCGCCGCATGTCTGCTGCTTCTTGCTCATTGGTGGGCTGCTGGTTGGGATTGGGCGGGCGCATCACGCTCAATTGCTGCTTCACCTGCCGTAACAGGAGCTGCTGCTGTTCATTCAAAGCCTGTAGCGCTTGATTCGCTTCTTCCTGCGAGAGTTTGCTGAAATCCGGCGCTTGCTGTGTCGGTGGTAGCGGGCTGGTGGCGCGGCCTTGGTCGGCATCGCCCCCCCCTGCGAGCGAGGTTTGCCCGATAGCCTGCGCTTTTTCCGGCGTTTGCGAATCACTGCGGGCGTTCACCAAAATGACTTCCAACGGCGTGTCTTCAAACACCCGATTAAAGGCTTCAGGATCAACAAAGCGCACCGTCAGCAACCCCGCGTGAAACACCACCGAGGCCGCTAACGCCAATTCCAACGTGCTAAACGACTGGAGCAGGGGGCGGAGTTTCAGCAACATCATTTACATCCATTGCAATCGTAATAGAACCCGAATCAATCGTTTCTTCCTCATCCTCGGCATCGTCTCCCGTCGGTTCTGCGCTATCCAAACGCTCCACCACCGTGCCGTTGATGTCGAGCGCGATCAAATCCGCCGCACCCAGTTGCACCCGTACCCGCGCACCGCGTGGCAGATTTTGCCCGCCCAAAATCGGGAACACCAAGGGCAGCGTATCGGCACGCACCAAACCGTCTTTGATGATGCTGGCTTCCAGCTCGGTGATGTGGTTTTGTTGAAGGTATTGCAGCGTCCAAAAGCGTTCCATCGCGTTTTGGTAGCCGTTGTAAGCACTGTAAGTATCTTCAAAACTGGAGATGATGGAGAACAAACTCGCATCTTTTTGCTTGAACGGAGCCGCCAGCCCCGCCATATTGCCGTGCTGAATGCAGGCGATGATTTGCCATTGGTTCACCAAATCGACATAACGGCGCAGCGGCGAACTGCTCCACGCATAGCATTTCACGCCCATGCCGGCGTGGGGTAGCGCTTTCGTGCCCATGCGGACTTTGATGCCGGGAGCCATGCTGTATTGGCTGCGGTAAATCGCCGGAACGCCGATTTCGCCCATCCAAGCACCCCACGTACTGTTTGCCAAAATCATCGCCTCGGCCACGATTAAATCCAGCGGCGCACCGCGTTGGCGGGTCGTGATTTGCACGATTTCATCACCCGTGGGTTCGCCATAGCTGGCATCGGGTCGCACCAACCGGAAGTTGTAATCGGGGCGATTAAAGGTTTCCGGTTTACCGCGAATCACCTCGCGCTTGGCTTTCAAATCTTTCGCTAAACGATACAAAAATGATAGCTGCTCACGCAATGCTGGCAAGTGTTCTGGCGTGTTTTGATGGGTATTTTCGGGCTGAAAATCGGCATCGTTTAACCAGCTTTCCGTCACCACGGTATCAAGCTTATCGTGGCGCAAATTGTGGGCAATCCGCACCCGTTCGATTTTGGATTCGTGCTTTTGAATCTCGAGTGTCGCCTCGTCCAGCGTCACGTACAGCGACACGGCGGGGCAATCGCGCCCTTCTTGCAGCGTGTAGCTTTGCACCAGCGCGTCGGGCAGCATGGTGATTTTGTACCCGGGCATATAAACCGTGGAAAGCCGCGTGCGTCCCACTTGGTCGATAGCATCGTTGGGGCGAATCGCCAGCCCGGGCGCGGCAATGTGAATGCCGACCGTCACCGTGCCGCTGCCTAGCCCTTGCACGGAAAGGGCATCGTCAATCTCGGTGGTAGCGGAATCGTCAATCGAGAAGGCTTGCGCGGTGGAAAGCGGCAAATCGGCTTCGTTGATAGCGGGCGCATCGAGCTTGGGAAACGCCGTTCCTTTGGGGAAGTTTTCCAGCAAAAAGCGTTTCCAATGGAACTGGTACGGCGATGCAATCGCGCCCGATTTTTGCAACAGCACCAGCGGCGGGGTCTGCGTGGCGCGGGCGGCTTCGACCACGGCTTTGTATTCGGGCGCGTTTTTGTCGGGCTTGAACAGGATTTTGTAGAGCTGTTCCCGAATCGGCTCGGGGCATTGGCCTGCGCCCAAATCGTGCGCCCATTGCGTGATTTGCGCTTGCAGCGCTGCTTTCTTTTCGATAGCAGCCAATGCTTGTGCGATAACGTCTGCCGATGCTTTCCTGAATTTTCCTTTCCCTGCGCGGCGGAAATAATGCGGCGCGTTAAACAGGCACAGCAACATCCCTGCCTGCTCGATGAGCGGCGTTTGGGCGGAGAAATAATCGCGGGCTAAATCGGCAAAACCAAAATCTTCATCGGGCGCAAATTCCCACGCCATTTCCAACTCAATGGTTTGGCTAATCGACTGGGCTTGCGCCATGAATTCGGCGGGCGACGGTTTTTCAAAGCGCAGCAAGATATTGGCGGCTTTGACTTTGACGCGCTTGCCCGTTTCTAGCTCCACTTGCGCGGAGGCATCGGTCTCCGAGAGAACCCTGCCGGCCATGAATTTTCCGGCTTCGTCAAACAATATAAACATGGGGCATATTGTCCCATGTTGTGTTTCATCTTTAGTGGGATGAGGCGGACACAATGTGGCGTAACGCATCGACATTCAAAATACGCACATGACGTTGTTTGACTTCGACGATGTTTTCGTCCACGAGCTTGGAAAACGTGCGGCTGACCGTTTCCAGCTTCAAACCCAGATAGCTGCCGATTTCTTCACGGGTCATGCGCAGCACCACTTCGGTTTGGGAAAATCCGCGCACATGCAGGCGTTCAATCAGGTTCACCAAGAAGGCCGCCAAGCGTTCTTCGGCGCACATACTGCCCAACAGCAGCATGACCCCGTGTTCACGCACAATTTCGCGGCTCATGACCTTGTGGACGTGCCGTTGCAGGGTATTGACCTCGCGCGAGAGTTCTTCGAGGCGGTCAAAGGGCATGACGCACACCTCGGCATCTTCCAGCGCGATGGCATCGCAGGTGTGGTTGTCGTGCACAATGCCATCGAGTCCGATAATTTCACCCGCCATTTGGAAACCCGTCACCTGCTCGCGCCCGTCTTCTGAGGCGACGCAGGTTTTGAAGAATCCGGTGCGGATGGCGTACAGGCTGGTAAAGCGGTCGCCATTGCGAAAGAGTAAACTTCCCCGCTTCACCTTACGCCGATTGGCTACCACTCCATCCACACGCTCCAACTCGGACGGAGTCAACCCGAACGGCATACAGAGTTCGAGCAAATTGCAGTTAGAACATGTGACTTTGATTGGTTTATCCAGTTTATCCATAGGTTGCAGTTTAACAATTTCCGGCTTATTTTCTTTTTTCTTTGACTTTTATCAATGAATCTATTGAACCTCTTGAACCTCTTGGGGCAGGGTGGGCTGCAATCGTGGGTGCAACCTTCCTTGCTATGGACGGCACTCGTCATGGGGCTAGTCGGTGGCCCGCACTGTGTAGCGATGTGTGGTGCGGCGTGTGCGGGCATTAGCCAATCGGTCGCGCCGCGCCAGACATGGGGCTTATTATTGTTTCAAATCGGGCGGGTAGTGGGGTATTCGATTTTGGGTATGGTGGCTGCCAGTTCCTTGCAAGGGCTGGGTTGGCTGACGGTACATTCTGCGGCGCTGCGTCCGGTGTGGTCATTGTTTCACGTAGCGGCGGTTGCTTTGGGCTTGATGCTGTTGATTCAAGCACGCCAACCCGTCTGGTTAGAAGATTCGGCACGGCGCATTTGGCAAAAAGTGCGGGCGCGTATCGGCGGTCAGGGTGGTCAGCGGGGCATGGGTGCGCCGTTCGTCATCGGCATCGTCTGGACATTGTTGCCGTGTGGCTTGCTGTATTCGGCGTTGATGCTGGCGGCGTTGGCGGCAAGCCCTGTCGGTGGCGGATTGGTGATGGCGGCTTTTGTACTGGGAACCAGCATCACCATGATGTTAGCGCCGTGGGCGATGCTGCGCTGGGGCTTCAACGGCAATGGTAACTGGGGAATGCGTCTGGCCGGAGCGGGTTTGGCAGCGAGTTCGGCATGGGCGTTGTGGATGGCACTGGCACACAATGAAGCACCTTGGTGTGTAACGTGAACTGCGCCC
>CALMCD010000266.1 GCA_937863075.1 uncultured Rhodoferax sp.
CATCCACACGTTCCAATGATCGACCAGCCCCAACACCAGCATAGGAATACCCGCCGCGCTCAGGCTGATGTTGCTGTAATTCGGGCTGCGGAATGCGCTCCCTATCACGTACAACAAAGCCGCCGTTCCCGCCACGATGAGCACATCAATACCGAGCCCCTTCAAAAACGCCGGTGCGCCCAACAGCGTGGCGATGGACGAAGCGAAGAAAATCCACAAGCTCCACCACTGCGCCTGCTCCAAGCGTTTGTGGTACGCACCGCACAACCGCAGCGCCAAAATGCAGGTTAATGCCATCCAAACACCGAAACAGGCATCAATCAGGAAGAACCACAGCGGATAAGGCATCGGCAAATCGTTCATCATCCACAGCGTGGCGCGAATCGCCCATGCACCGGATGCAATCGCAAACATCCACGCACGGCGCTTTTTGGTCATGCCCGCAAATGCGAAACTGCCCAAGGAAATCAACGTAGAAACCGAAATCACCGCAATGGTTAATCCGACTTGCATCCGGTTTTGTGATTGCCAACGCGGTTCAAGCAAACGGTGCGCCCCGATTTCAAGGTGCGATAAACCCGTGTAACGCCGACAATCACCCGCCATTTGAATCAACACCGTGTGCTGGTTGCTACCATCGGTGGTGCGCAGAAAGTGGCTGGGAAAATGGGCGTACAGGGGCTGGTTGGAATAGTCGGCATTGGGTTGTTCCAAACTACCCCACTGCATCGCCAAATGCCCGTTAATCCAAACCCGTAGGCGATTGCCCGCGCGGTGAATCAACATTCCATAATCGTTTTCGTTGGGGCTATGGGGTGCGGTGGAAAAATGCAGTCGATAGGTGCTAATCGGCGCGTCACACCACCCCGCTCGCCGCCATGCGTGGTCTAAATCGACGCTTTTCCATACGGTGGTATCGGCTTGTTCGGGGGTGATGAGTCCGGCAGCGATTTCGGCTTTCCAGTGGACTTTCACCAATTCATCCTCCGCATACGCCATGCCCGTGCCGACCATGAAAATCATTACAACTATCGCCCACCACCGTACCATTTTCAATTCCCCTCCCAAGGACGTATCCAACCGCGTTTACTGGCTTCATAAACGGCTTCGGCGCGAGAGGATACATACAATTTGCCGTAAATGCCCTTGATATGGAAACGCACCGTATTGACGCTCACACCCATTTGCTCGGCAACCTCGTTATACGAATAACCCAAACCGAGGAGCGACAAAATTTCATGTTCCTTGACCGTCAATTCAGTGGGACACGAGTGTGCCGATTGTGCTGATTGCACCGATTGCGGGGGCTGAACGGTTTTTTCTTGCTGTTGCCGCACCGCTTGCAGCAAACGCCGTGCAATGCGGGGTGATACGGGCGAACCACCAGTAAACAAATTGCTTAAATGCGCCGCCAGTTCGTCATCGCCTTGGCCTTTGATGATGTAGCCGCTGGCTCCGGCTTCGATGCAATCGAATACTTTTTGGTCATCGCCAAACACCGAAATCACCAGCGTTTGGCATTGCGGCCAACGGGCAGCGACATGGCGAATCAACGACAAACCCGAACCATCGGGCAAACCCAAATCGACCAGCAGTGCATCGGGAACCTGCCGTTCCAACGCCCGATACGCCCGCATCAGGCTATCGGTGGCGAAGGCCAAACGCCAATCGGGAACTTGCGCAATCGTCGCCACAAAGCGTTCTTGCGTGCGGGCATCGTCTTCGACCAAACCAATGTGATATACCATTATTGTT
>CALMCD010000267.1 GCA_937863075.1 uncultured Rhodoferax sp.
GTTTGCCTTTTCCAGCGCGTTGTTCGGCGATTTTCAAACTGGTAAAAGTTTTACCCGTCCCGCACGCCATGATGAGCTTGCCACGGTCGGCATCCTTTAATCCTTGAATCACCGAATCCACCGCTGTTTTTTGGTGTTCTCGGAGTTGCTTTTTGGGTTTTAGCGCAGGGGCTTTATTCGATTGGAGGGTTGTCCAATCAATTTGGCTATTTTCCAAATCGTGTAAATCAATTTTGCTGCACGGCGGCTGCTGGTCGCGTAAGGCATCTTCGGCGTGTTCGCTCCAGTTATAGGTAGTGCTAACAATGAGTCGGTGCGAAAACGGCTTTTTACCCGAAGCGGTGAAAAAGCTGTCAATATCGCTTTTTTGCAAGCGGTGTTCTGCCGCATAAAACTTGCATTGAATGGCGTGGATTTCATTCGTGCCACGGGTTTGGGCAACCAAATCAATGCCTGTATCGCGTGCATCTATTCCTTGTTGTTGCGCCCAATCGGCATAAGTCCAAACCTTGCTGTAAAGGTCTTTGTAACTGGGTTCAAGTTGCAAATAGGCTTGGATAAATTCTTCAAAATAAGTGCCTTTTTCGCGTTCGGTCAAAGCAGTCTTTTGGAAACTTTGGAAAAGAGATTCAAGGATATTCATAAAAAAACCTTTGCTTTCATGGCTGCGTCCACATCCAGCCAAACCTTTTCAGGTGTTTGATTGGCGTTAATGCGAATAAATCGTTTGGGGGTTTCTTTCATGCGCCGCGCATAGCCGCTGGAAACCGTTTCAAAAAACGATTGCGGTTGCGATTCAAACCGATCTGGCATCCGCACACCCGCCAAACGCTGGGCGGCAATCCAAGGCTGTATCATGTTGAATCTTTCGTGAGCCGACGTGCGGGTATCGTTACACGTAAATAATCATCGGTTAATTCAAATTCTGCATCTTTTCCTGCATAGTTGCGGGTTAATGGAACAATTTTTCGACGCACACCCATACCCCGCGCATCCACATAACCGTAATCGCGCATTATTTCCACAATAATGGGATTGCGGGGTGAGCGTTGCCCTGCCAACATTTTTTCTATGGTCATAGAATTTTGCAATGCCCCCGGACTGGTTATTTCTAAACGATTGGAATAATTGACCACTTCAATTTCAATAGAACGTGTCCAATCACGATGTACCAAGGCATTCAAAAGTGCTTCTCGAATCGCATCCAATGAATAGTAATAATTGCGTTCCCGTCGGAGTCCATTGGTAATGGTATTTTCTTCCTCGGATATAAAAGGACGCATTCGGCTCATTAAGCGTTCCAATAATCCTTCTTCTACGATATACCGCCCCGCACCGATGCGCCCTTCCCACAATGCGAGTAAAGGGCCATTCAAAATCTCATCATCTTGTGCCTGATATTCTTTTGTCTCACCCATAAATGACATCCAACGAATACCGGATTGGCGCAAACTGCGGCGTGGATTCCGTCCAAATAATACCAAACCCGCCATTGTGCAAACTGTCCCCGCATCGGGGTGATGTACCATAAATCCCAAACCCGTAAGCCTTTGCTCCCAATCTTCAGATGATTGGGGGGCAGCAGGATCGCCCGCGATATTGACCAAATAATCCGTGAGTCGAGCAGAATCTAAATCACGGAAACTG
>CALMCD010000268.1 GCA_937863075.1 uncultured Rhodoferax sp.
GCGATGAAGTTGGTGGAAAAAGAGGCAATGGGCGATAGGGGATGCGCTTTAATTCCCCGTAATGTGAAGTTACTCCAAAATAAATTGGAGGGTATTCATAATTCGGGTATAAAAGAGCGTTTATTAAGAATCAATCGTTTATTGAGTTTGGTTTCGTAAAATGTTGCCTTGGATTGGTGCTTATACTTGGTTTCGTTCTGCAATCAATCGTGGGACGAATTATTTATTTGGTAAACGGGTTCGTCCGCGTGCTGGGAGTGTGGTGCATTGCTCGCTGGCATTGGGTTTAGCAGACCATTCGGGCGTGTTTGTGCGCGGGCGTTCGATTGTGGAATTGGAAGGCGAAGGGATTATTCGCTGTATTGATGCCGATACGTTTATATCTGGTGCAATACGCACAGGTGCTACGATTTACGTAGCGTGTGATGCAAGTACAGCAACCCCTCTAGGCGCTCGGCGTGTTGCACAGAGGGCGATAAATAATGCGGGTGGAAAACGAGATTACAACCTTATTTTTGATAATTGCCACCAGTTTTCTAGCGGTTGTTTATCAGGTAATTTTGAAAATGCAGATAACTTTTTTTGGATGCTGGAAGATACCATCAAAGAACGATTAAATGGTGGTAATTCCATTTCATGGAAAGTATGGAATCATGAAGAACAAAGCGGTGAAGAACCATCGAACGATGGTTTAGATGAACGATTAGAAGAAGAATGCGGAGAATTAGATTACGAACTCATTAACCAGCACCGTATAGCGGGCGATGGTAGCGTGCGGGAGGCGATTCATGATGAATTGCGCACTTGGCAAGAATATGCCCAGCATCAATTACGCGAGAAATTTGCAGAAGCTACCGCCAAATTGCAAGAAGCAAAAGATTCGCTTGCCCAAGGTCATGCCAGTGCAGAAGATATTGCCAATGATTTGCATGAATTAAAAGCATTGGATAATTCGATTGATACGGAATTTTGGGAAAAAGAGAATAATAAAGAAGATAATAAAAAACCCTTACGTGCCGTTATTCAAGCAGAATGGGAACGCAGTTTGCAGCGCCAGCAAAATGAATGGTTTGAGGAAGAAATAAAACGTCACCGTACTTTATTGCGAGAAGAATTGGATCAACGCCTGATTGCAATGGCAGAAATTGCCGAAGTGGTAAAAGGTTTGGGTTTAAGTGTTGGTGCATTGTGGAACCAAAGCGATGGTTTTAGCGCCCGCACGGATGCCAAAGCATTGCAAAAATTAGCCGATTACCTGAAAAATAACGAAGGCGTGCGCCGTTTAGCCGAATTATTGGGGCGTATGCGCCGACAAAGTGAATCGGAGCGTTTGGAAAAAATCCAAACCACCACGCATTACACCCAAACCCTGCCCGACCCCGAAGCAAAAACCGAAATTGTCGGGATTACCCAAGGGCGGGATTTAGAGCATTTATTGCCGCAGGAATTGGAATTATTATCCGACCCAGAAACTGAAATTCTATTTGATTTGAAATACATAGAATCCCGTTTAATGAGTTTTGATTATGCGGGAACGATGGAAAAATCGTTTGAAGAAACCCAAGAAAAAACGATTAAAGTAACCGAGCAAGAAAAAAATGGCCCGATGATTATTTGCGTGGATACCAGCGGCTCCATGAGCGGGGAGCCGGAAACCATCGCCAAAGCCATTGCCATGTCGCTTGCCCTGCGTGCCGTGCAGGAAAAGCGCGATGCGTATCTAATTTCTTTTTCCACCGGAATTAAGACATATCCCCTAACCAGCGCACAGGGATTGCAGGGGCTGCTATCATTTTTGCAAATGTCGTTTGGCGGTGGCACGGATGCCGCCCCCGCGTTGCGCCATGCGGTGGAGATGCTGGAAACCGAAAACTACGCCCGCGCCGATGTTTTATTGGTTTCCGATTTCGATATGCCGCATCTTGATACAGAATTGCAATCCAAAATGAACAATGCCCGTAGCCGAGGCTGTAAATTCAACGCCTTAAATATCGGTTCTAATCGCAAAAATACCATCACCGCCGGATTCGATGCCGAATGGCACTACGACCCCCGCACCACCAGCATAAAGGAATACCATGAGCAATAATCCTAAACTCCAAGATATGGGCGAACACGCCAAGCAATTACTGGGTTTGATTGAAGAATGTAAACCGGATGCTAATTTGGAATTATTAGCAGAATATGTAAAACGATGGAATGTTGAATTAAGTAAAATCCAGACGGATGATATTGTTACAAAGCATGGCTACATTATCCATAGTGATAATACTGTAACTGACCCTAAAACAGGATTGATGTGGAAGCGTGAAATTGAAAAAGATTGTGGCGGAAGTGATTACAAAGGTAATTTATTAAATAGATGTACTTGGGAAAATGCGAT
>CALMCD010000269.1 GCA_937863075.1 uncultured Rhodoferax sp.
AGAACCTGTGATGCCTTTGCCGAAATCTTTGGTCAGTGTCAAAGCGTAATCGGTATAGTCACCGATGTCGTTAACGCGGTTAGGAATGGTTTGACGACCAACGTGGGGAATCAAAGTCAAACCAGAACCCAAGTCGATACTGGCCGACAAATCCCAGTAACGGCTGCCTTTACTGTCTGGGTTCGCAATGAAATCACTGGTACTTTGGTTGTACTTCAGAGTGAACATGCCATAGGTCAAACCTGCATACACTTCATTGGTATTGGCGTTCACGAGTACCTTGTCAGCGGTGTTGCCGGGGTATTGGTAAGTGATGAAACCAACATCGTAGCCCAAATCTTTGGTGATAGAACCTTTGTAACCGAAGTACACATCGACTTCAGCGGAACCATCGGTTGCACCGACATAGTCCTTAATCCAGTTGACATTGGAAGCCCAAGCGCCGACATAAGCACCGCTAGCGTGGGCATAATCAACACCAGCTTGAACAGCTGGCTTGAACGACGTTTGCGAAACGCTACGGAAACGATAATCGCTCACCACACCGACATTGAAGCTCAGTGAAGAAGTTGCTTCTTGTGCAGCAGCAACAGTAGCGAGCAAAGTACCAGCTACAGCGATGAGGGATTTGGCGATTGGGTTCATACGAAGTCACTCCTAAAACTAAACTAAAGGTAAGATGGATACGTTCAATAAAGCACAATGCGTGCCAGCTTCAATCAAGGTGTAATTCTCACGACGCACTGAACTTGTGCGTGTTCTCAGGTGGTTCGGTAGGTTGCGCACCAATTTAGGAAATTGGAGAAAGATTGCGATATGGGTTTATCTTTGGTTCAAAGCCGGGCACTGCAAGGCCTGCAAGCCGTGAAAGTGACGGTAGAGGTTCACATGGCCAATGGCCTGCCCAGTTTCACGCTGGTAGGCTTGGCGGATATTGAAGTGAAGGAAGCACGGGAGCGGGTGCGCTGTGCGATTCAAAATGCGGGATTGGACTTTCCGCACAACCAACGAATCACCGTGAATTTAGCGCCCGCTGATTTACCCAAAGATTCAGGTCGGTTGGATTTGCCGATTGCATTGGGTATCTTGGCAGCCAGTGGGCAGATTGATGGTTCCCGATTAACGGGTTATGAATTTGCCGGAGAACTGTCCCTCACCGGCGCGTTGCACCCGATTCGCGGTGCGTTGGCGATGGCAATGGCGCTGCAATCCAGCCCCGACCCCACCATCCGCGCCACCCGTTTGGTACTCCCCCCCGTGAACGCCGAAGAAGCGGCACTCGTTCCCGATTGCGAAGTCTATCGCGCCGAGCATTTAATGGATGTCGTGCGCCAGTTCCAACCCACCCCCGATATGGTGGATGAGAGTTTGGATGGCTGGAGTCGCATCATCAGTCAGCCCATTATTTTGGATACGGCGTTGCCGGACATGGCGGATGTCAAAGGGCAAGCCGGAGCCAAGCGTGCTATGGAAATCGCAGCAGCAGGTGGGCATAGCGTCTTGTTGAGCGGCCCTCCGGGTTCGGGAAAGTCGATGCTGGCACAGCGTTTTGCGACGCTATTACCCCCCATGTCACGTACCGAGGCACTAGAAAGTGCCGCCATTGGCAGTTTGGGCGGACGTTTTCGTATGGAAAACTGGGGCATTCGCCCGACCTGCAATCCGCACCACTCTGCCAGCGCGGTAGCGTTAGTCGGTGGGGGTACGCCGCCGCGTCCGGGTGAAATTTCTATGGCGCACCACGGCGTACTGTTCTTGGATGAGATGCCCGAATTTCCCCGTGCCGCGATAGAGGCACTGCGCGAACCCTTGGAAACCGGAATGATTACCATCGTCCGCGCCGCCAGTCGTGCTGAGTTTCCGGCGCGTTTTCAGTTGATTGGTGCGATGAATCCATGTCCCTGTGGATACTTGGGTTCGGTGGTGCATCGTTGCCGCTGTACACCCGACCAAGTGCGGCGTTACCAATCGAAACTCAGCGGGCCATTGATGGATCGGATTGATTTGCATGTGGAAGTGCCGTATCTACCGCCCGAAGAATTGATCGGAACACCCGCCGGAGAAAGTAGCGCCAGCATTCGGGAGCGGTGTTTCGCCGCGCGGGAACGTGCCATGCAGCGCCAAGGGTGTAGCAATATGGCATTGCAGGGCAAGGCGATCGATGAACACATTGTGCTGGATACGTCCGCCTTGAAATTTTTGAATGTTGCCGCCGCGCGTATGGGACTCTCGGCCCGCAGCACGCACCGCATCATGAAAGTAGCGCGTACCGTTGCCGATTTAGCAAATGCCGAGAAAGTCCAGATCACCCATTTAGCCGAGGCGATGCAGTATCGCCGGACGTAACACCATGCCCCTTTCTTGGAACGACATCAAATCCCGCGCCCTCGCTTTTAGCCGTATATGGGAGAGTGCAAGCCGCGAAGACTCTGAAGCCAAACCGTTTTGGATCGACTTTTTCCATATCTTTGGGATTACCAATAAGCGCGTAGCAACGTTTGAACACGCGGTTAAAAAGCTTCCGGGGGCCAGTGCTAAAACGGATGGTTTTGTGGATTTGTTTTGGCCGGGTATGCTGCTGGTTGAACACAAATCGCGTGGCAAAGATTTAAACCGCGCGATGGATCAGGCGATGGGTTATCTGGGTGGTATTGCCGAGCGCGAGCTACCGCAAATTATTATCGTGTGCGATTTTGCGCACTTTCGCGTGCGGCAACTGGCTACGGGCGAAGTGGCGGAGTTCACGCTGGCTGAGTTGCATCAAAACATCAAACTGTTTGGATTCATGGCGGGTTACAAGGTGCAAGAAATCAAGCCCCAAGACCCCGTCAATGTCCATGCGGCACAGAAAATGGGCAAGCTGCACGATGCCTTGAAAGCCAGTGGCTATACCGGACATCCGCTTGAAGTGCTGCTGGTGCGCGTGCTATTTTGTTTATTTGCCGATGACACGGGTATTTTTCAGCCAGCACAGGCATTTCGCAGTTTCATTGAAGATCGTACTTCGGAAGATGGTTCTGATTTAGGCGCACGGCTGGCGCAGATATTTCAAGTTCTCAACACGGTTGAAAGTCGGCGTAGCACGGTGCTGGATGAGCAGATTGCCGCCTTCCCCTACGTGAATGGCAAACTGTTTGAAGAACCTTTGCCGATGGCAGACTTCAACCGCGCTATGCGTGAAGCTTTGCTGGATGCCTGCGCATTAGATTGGTCACGGATTAGTCCCGCGATTTTTGGTAGCTTGTTTCAAAGCATCATGGATGAAAAAGCCCGTCGCAATTTGGGGGCGCACTATACATCCGAAGAAAATATCCAAAAGCTCATTAAGCCCTTGTTTTTAGATGCGCTGTGGGAAGAGTTTCACAAGGTCAAAGGTAATCGCAATAGGCTTTTTGAATTTCATCAAAAGCTGCGGACGCTCACATTTTTGGATCCGGCTTGTGGTTGCGGCAATTTTTTGGTTATCAGTTACCGTGAATTGCGCTTGCTGGAATTGGAAATTTTGCGTACCAGCCAAAGCCATAAGGGTCACAGTGGGCAACAGACATTGGATGTGAGTCAGCTCATTAGCGTCAATGTCGATCAGTTTTATGGCATTGAAATTGAAGAGTTCCCCGCCCAAATCGCCCAAGTTGCCCTGTGGCTGGTGGATCACCAAATGAATCTGCGTGTCAGCGAAGAATTTGGACTCTACTTTGCCCGCATCCCACTCCACAGCACGCCCCACATCGTGCATGGCAACGCACTAACGCTGGATTGGAGCCATGTGCTACCCGTAGAGCAATGCAGTTATGTACTGGGGAATCCGCCGTTTATCGGAGCCAAGTTCATGGGCGATGTGCAGCGTACCAACACCCGGGTCGTGTTTGCGGGAATAGAGAACGCGGGGTTGTTGGATTTTGTAGCCGCTTGGTATGTGAAAGCAGCCCGTTACATTGGCAGCTATGCGCCCCTCCATGCGCCTATTTCTTCGCCGATACGTTGCGCTTTTGTGTCTACCAACAGTATCACCCAAGGCGAGCAAGTCGGCGTACTGTGGAGCTGGATGCTTGCGCAGGGGGTACACATCCAGTTTGCCCACCGTACCTTTAGCTGGAGCAATGAAGCACAAGGTAAAGCGGCTGTGCATTGCGTTATCGTAGGCTTTGGCTTGCAAGACTGCACGAATAAAGTGATTTACGAGTACAGAGACATCAAGGGCGAAGGGTATCCTGTTCCGGTGAATAATATCAATCCCTACTTGGTGAATGCCCCCAATGTAGTGCTACCCCGACGACATCAACCGATTTGCAATGTACCCCACATTGGTATCGGCAATAAACCCATAGATGACGGAAATTACCTTTTTACCACCGCAGAGCGCGATGCGTTCATTGCCCAAGAACCTGCTAGCGCCCCATGGTTTCGTCGTTGGTTGGGTGCGGATGAATTCTTGAATGGATATGAGCGTTGGTGCTTGTGGCTGGGCGATTGCCCACCTGCCCAATTACGCTCTATGCCACAGGCCTTGAAACGGGTACAGGCGGTGAAAACGTTTCGCCTGTCTAGTAAAAGCATTCCCACGCAGAAGCTGGCACAAACACCAACACGGTTTCATGTGGAAAATATGCCCGATACGACTTACCTTGTATTACCCGAAACCTCTTCCGAACGTCGTGCTTTTATTCCAATAGGCTTTGAAAAACCTGATACCTTGTGTAGCAATGCGGTGAAGATTGCAACGGGTGCAAAGCTCTTTCACTTTGGCATTCTCTCCAGCACCATGCACAACGCTTGGGTGCGCTTTACCTGCGGTCGATTAGAAAGCCGATACCGCTATTCAGCCAGTATTGTTTACAACAATTTCCCTTGGCCAGAATTGCCCACAGAGCGCATAAAATCTGCACAAGCAGCTATCAAAAACGCAGCACAAGGGGTATTAAATGCCCGTGCCAAGTTTCAGCAAGGCGATGCTCCGGCTAGTTTGGCTGATTTGTACGATCCGCTCACCATGCCCCCAGCGCTTTTGAAAGCCCACCAAAAACTGGATTCTGCCGTAGATGCCGCCTATGCCCTTTGCGGGGGCAAAAAAACATGGCTGAACGATGCCGAACGTGTCGCATTTTTGTTGGGTCTGTACCAACAGATTACGAGTTTTCTACCCGTAGAGAAGGTGGTCAAAAAACGGCAGGCGATGCAGTATCGCCCGTCGTAACCACCGTTTATCGTTAGCCCATTTTGGCAGTAACCCACGCCCGCACACTGCCCAGTGCCGATGGCAGCTTTGCAGGTTCTGTGCCGCCTGCCATTGCCATATCCGCTTTACCACCGCCTTTGCCACCGACTTGTCCGGCGATAAAGTTCACCAGTTCGCCCGCTTTGACTTTACCCGTCGTGTCGGGCGTAACGCCGACCGCAAGCTGAACCTTGGATTGCACCTTATCCACCACCGCCAGCACGATGACAGCGGTTTTGAGCTTATCTTTCAGCTTGTCCATCGTTTCACGCAGGGTTTTGGCATCCGCGCCTTCGAGTTCGGCTACCAGCAGTTTCACGCCGTGGATGTCGATAGCGTTCGACAACATGCCGTCACCTTGGGCGGATGCCAGTTTGCCTTTGAGCGCGGCAATCTCTTTTTCCAGCCCTTTGATGTCGTTCACCATTTGCACGAGACGGTCGCCCAGCTCGGAAACGGGTGCTTTCACGGTAGCCGCAGCGGTTTCGACTTGCGCTTCAAGGCTTTGGAAATACGCCACGGCGTTTGATCCGGTAATCGCTTCAATCCGGCGAATGCCCGCCGCCACGCCACTTTCCGCGACGATTTTGAATACGCCGATGTCGCCCGTGCGCTGAACGTGCGTACCGCCGCAGAGTTCGCGGCTGCTACCGATGTCCAGCACGCGCACGGTTTCGCCATACTTTTCACCGAAGAGCATCATGGCTCCGGTTTGTTGGGCGGATTCAATGTCCATCACCCGCGCTTGGGTGGCGTGGTTTTCCAAAATCTCAGCATTCACGCGGGCTTCAATCGCGCGGATTTGCGCATCGTTCACGGGCGCGTTGTGGGCGAAGTCGAAACGGGTGCGTTCGGCATTCACCAGCGAACCTTTTTGCTGAACGTGATCGCCCAACACCTCACGCAGCGCTTTGTGCATCAAATGCGTGGCGCTATGGTTGCGCACGGTGGCAGCGCGTTGGAAGGCATCGACTTGCGCCGAAACCGCATCGCCAACCCGCAACGCACCGCTGACCAGCGTGCCGTGGTGCGCGAACACATCTGCCTTGATTTTTTGCGTATCCGCCACTTCAAAGAATCCGGCAATACCACCCGCGCCAGCGATAGAACCGCAATCACCGACCTGACCACCGCTCTCGGCATAGAACGGCGTGGTTTCCAAAACGACCACGCCATTTTCACCGGCTTTTAGGCCTGCAACGCTGACTCCATCGGCATAGAGTGCTGCGATTTTTGTCGTATTAGCGGTCAA
>CALMCD010000270.1 GCA_937863075.1 uncultured Rhodoferax sp.
CGTGATACGGGCTTGTGCCGATGTCACCTCCAGCGGAAAGGATGTACCCGCCACCCGCGCACGAACAGTGTGGACATGGAGCTGATCGTTTTCAATCACCAGTTCACCCGTCAAGCGCGTGAGGGGCGGCCATTGCGGGGCATACGCCAGCGTACCGTTTTCAACGTGGGCGGCAATCCGAAAATCATCAAAAAGCCCTTTCACCCGAAAATCCACCAGCGTACCCCGCCCCCCCTGCACCGCATCGCGCACATAGTGCCGCGCAACCGCCGGTATTTCCAAAGGCAAATAGCGATGCACTTGGGTAGCATTGGCGCGGTGTAGACGGCCTTGTATATAAAAACCATTTTTTTCACTCCACCGCATAGAGGCTTTCGCGGCGGCATCGGTGTTGGAGAGTTGAAAGTCGCTGCGCAACCCGTTTTTTGTCCATTCCAGCACACCCGTCCACTCGTCGGCGGACAGGGTGGGGTGTTCAAACCAGCGCGGTAATTTCACCGTTCCGTTGTGTAGATTCCATTCCACCCGCAAAGGAACGGGATGCTGGGGTTGGGTCGAAACCGCCACCTTCAATGCGACTGTACCTTGCGTAAATTGTCCGAATCGTTGGGTATACGGATTCAATCCCGCCAGCGGGAGGGGCGTGGTGGTGGCGAACAATACGCCCTCCCAACGCGGATTGAAATTGCCTTTGATTTGTAGGGTGCTGGTGGTTGCATGCACGATGTGGTGACCATCGCGGTTACGCAGCACGGCATCCAACCCTTCCAGCACCAGCGGCGGGACGTTGTATTGTTGATCCGATAGCGTCACACTTCCTTCAAAGATGTGTACTTCGGGCAACCAGTTCCACAACGAATCTGTGTTGTCGGATGGCATGGAGGTCAGAGGGATGGGAAAGCCCGCAATCCACACCGTTCCATCGGGGTCGCGGTGGATGTCAACCGAGGGTTTTTCAATCACCAGCGGCTCTAATACCACTATTTTGATCAGGGGTAATTGCAGGGCGACAACGCCTTGCGCATCCAAAATCGCCACTTGATGCAAATCAAACGAAGGAATGAGGCGCTGGGAATGGGCTTCGATACGCCCAATGCGTACCGGAACGCCCAACCAATCGCTGGCATGTTGCTCTAGGACAGGGCGAATTTCGTCGATTCGCGGCACAATGACACCGTGCAATACCCCTATTCCCACCCCCGCGCCAATTAAAAACCAGCGCCCAAGCCGAAGCACCACTCCCTTCAGCGGTTTCAACCACGGAAGCGATAGCGGAATTTTCGGCAGGGAAGGCGTAGGAATCTGAACCATTGATGGAATTATGACCCGCAACCAACTTACCGACTGGGCTGAACACTCCCGTTTTGTGCAACGCATTCGCCGCCGTTACGCGACCGAGCAGGGCTATCTGCCGTCGGGGATTCCCAATCGCAGCGATATGGAAACGCTTTTTACCCGTCTGCGCGAACAATACGATGCAGGCAGCGCCCTGCGTATCGTGCGCCAACTGGTGATGGTGCGGCTGGCCGAATGGGATTGCAATCAGCAAACCGACCTGAACAGCGTCACCTTGGCGATGACAGAATTAGCCGAATTTTCGTTACAAGTTGCTGCCGATGAAGCCGTCGCCAAACTCGGAACCCGCTGCGAATTTTGCATTGTGGGCATGGGCAAGCTGGGGGCGCGGGAATTGAATGTGTCCAGCGACATCGACATCATTTATGTCTATGACGATGAAGGCAAACCCAGTACGCACAGCAGCAGCCACAGCGAGTATTTCCGCAAACTGGTGCGCCACATGCAAACCCTGATTGGCGATACCACCGAGCATGGTTTTGTGTTCCGTGTGGATTTGGCTCTGCGTCCGAATGGTAATTCCGGGCCGCCCGCTATTTCGCTGGGAGCGCTGGAAGAATACTTTCACGTTCAGGGGCGCGAGTGGGAACGCTTTGCGTGGCTCAAAAGCCGCGTACTGGTCGGCAAGGGCTTGGGTGTGGCGCAAAAACTGCGTAGCCTCGTGATTCCCTTCGTGTTCCGCCGTTATTTGGATTACAACGTATTCGATGCCCTGCGGATTTTGCATCGCCAAATCCGTGACCACGCCATTCAACGCAGCGCTGGACGACCCGAGCGTGCGAACGATGTCAAACTCTCACGCGGGGGGATTCGAGAGATCGAATTTACCGTGCAACTGTTGCAAGTGGTGCGCGGTGGGCAATACCCCGAACTGCGCACCCGTCCCACCCAAAGCGCCTTGCTACGGCTGGTGCAAGCCAAGCTCATGCCGCAGACCACGGCGGATGCACTGGCACAAGCGTATACCTTTTTGCGCCATGTCGAGCATCGCATTCAATATCTGGACGATCAGCAAACCCACATCCTTCCTACCCACGATGCCGATTTGGAATGGATTGCCCGCAGCCTTGGCTTTGCCGATGTCAGCGCGTTCTTGCATACGCTGGACAGTCACCGCGAATTGGTGGCGCAGGAATTTGACGCGCTACTCGGTGGTGCAGCCGATGCTCCCGCGACTACGCCCTGCAAAAATTGCGGATGCAGCCAGTCCACCGATGCCCATCCCGATGCGATTTTGTCCCACTTCAGTGAGAGCTTTCAGGCACGGGTGCGGATGCTACGGGATGAATCGTTCCAACGCCTCATGCGCTTGATTCAACGTACCCAGCAATGGGTGCAAGCGGGGCTGGTCACCAAAGAAACTGCCATGCGTTTGGCGGATTGGATAGAACCCCTGTTGCGGCGTGAAAGCTATTTGGCGATGCTGCTGGAACGCCCGTCGATCCATGAACGCTTGCTCAAAATTTTGGGTGCAGCGCGTTGGCCTGCCAAATACCTCCTGCAACATCCGGGTGTGATTGACGAGCTTGCCAGCACCGCCTTGTTAGAAGAACGTTTTGATGCCAGTGAATTTTTGGAAGAAATCGAACGCCGTCGCCAAGCCCTGAAAAATAGCGGTGAAGACGATGATGAAGCCCTCCTCAACCTGCTGCGCCGCGCCCACCACGCCGAAGTATTCCGCACGCTGGTGCGCGATGTGGAAGGCTGTTTAACTGTCGAGCAAGTCGCGGACGATTTAAGCGCCCTTGCCGAAGCCGTGCTGCAAGTCACCACGCAATGGTGCTGGGAACGCCTGCGCAATCGCCACCAAGAAGAATGCCGTTTTGGGATCATCGCTTACGGCAAACTCGGTGGTAAGGAATTGGGCTACGGTAGCGATCTGGACATCGTTTTTGTGTACGACGATGCCCATGAACGCGCGGGCGAAGTGTATGCCGCCTTGGTGCGCAAAATGATTACGTGGCTGACCGTAAAAACCGGTGAAGGCGATTTGTACGAAATCGACACCGCCTTGCGCCCGAATGGAAATTCCGGCCTGCTGGTGACGCGCTTTGAAGCCTATGCCGACTACCAGCAGCAACGCGGAACCAATACCGCATGGACATGGGAGCATCAGGCCATAACACGCGCCCGCTGTGTTTTAGGTTCTGCGGATTTACGGGGCAAGTTTGAGTCCGTGCGTGAAGCTGTGATGACCTCGCCGCGTGATGCCGCCAAATTGCGCGAAGAAATCACCGCCATGCGTGCCAAAGTGCGCTCGGCGCATCCGGTACGGGCGGGCTTGTTTGATGTGAAGCACAGCCCGGGCGGAATGGTGGATGTGGAATTTGTAGTGCAATACCTCGTGTTGGCATACAGCCAGCATCACCCTGCCCTGCGCCCGAATACGGGCAATATCGCCCTCTTGCAGCAGGCACAAGACTTGGGGCTGATTCCCGCACCGTTGGGTGAAGAAGCCGCCCAAGCCTACCGCCATTTGCGCCAACTGCAACACCGCGCCCGCTTGGACGATTCGCCCGCTCAAGTTGAAATCCAGCAAGTAGCCACCGAACAAGCGGCTGGGAGCAAGGTGTGGGAGTTAGTCTCTCTAACCCACATGGAGTGATTGAAAGGCGGTTGAAATATGCAGCATTCCAAAACATGGATTTTTTGGTTGGGTAGTTTGGCTCTTGTGTCTTTAAGCGGATGCGAGAGCATGTCGCCGTCGCAGTGCCGGATGGCGGATTGGGCGCGTCAAGGGTATCAAGACGGGCTGCGCGGAGAAAGTCAAAACCGCATTGCCGATTACGCCGAAGACTGTGGCAAAGTCGGTATTCAGCCCAACCCGATGGAGTATCGGCGCGGCTGGGATTCAGGCATCGTGCAATTTTGTACGCCCCACAATGGGTGGGCGCAGGGTTTGCAGGGCAATTCGTACAAAGAAAACGCCTGTCAGGGGCAGGTGGGCAATCCGCAGTTTTCGTACTATTTCAAGATTGGCATGGATGCGCATCGCACCCAAAAGCAAATCGACACCAACAACCACGAAACCCACCGCCTGCAACGCCGCCTGAACGAAGTCAAACCCAGCCCCAAGGCGGATGAAGAACGGCGCAGAATCCGCGAAGACCTGCGCCGTTTGGATCACGATCAATTCCGCCTGCGGGATTTACTATCCCAGCAGCAGCGGTACGCACCGTAATTTGCTCTTAAATTGATAGCTTCCGATGCAGTATTGACGCGCGTTTCAGGCCATTTAAGCGCTAAAGCGGCGATATACCTCTTTCATTTGGTCGGGCGTTAAACGGCATCCGTATTGGCTGACGACCTGTGCGGCGGCGAGATTGGCAAGGCGGGCGGCGCGTTCCAGCGTTTCGCCTTGGGTGACGGCGTACAAAAACGCGCCCGCAAACATATCGCCTGCACCGTTGGTATCCACGGGTTTGACGGGCGTGGTGTCGATGCTCGTCATCTCGTTATCTTGAATCAACCAACAGCCTTTTGCGCCGCGTGTGATGCAAACGACTTTCGAGAGCTTGCGCAGCGCCTGAAAGATGCCTGCTTCATCTTCTGCCCCGCTCCAGCCTTTGGCTTCTTCCTCGTTGCAGAACAAATAATCCAATCCATCGTCCCCGCTGCCGACCATTGCTTCCAAGTTCGTGCGGCAGAATTGAATCATGCTCATATCGCTCAAGGTCGCTGCCAGTGCCACGCCGTTTTCTTGGGCGATGGAGCGACCCAGCAATGCCGCTTGCAAACCCGAAGGCGAGGCCGCCAAATAGCCCTCCATGTAATACACCTTGGCTTTGGCGATGGCATCAGGGCGCAGGGCGCTGGTGTCGAGCTGGGCGGTACTGCCCAAAAAGGTACACATGCTGCGCTCGGCATCGGGCGTGACCAACACCATGCAGCTTCCGGTTTGACCCGATGGCGCGTTCGTGGGTGAAAGGTTGGTGGCAACACCGTTGGCGGTTAAATCGTTGCGGTAAAACATGCCCAACTCGTCATCGGCGACGCGGCAAGAATAAAACGCGCTACCGCCCAGTTGCGCGACTGCCACCGCCGTATTCGCCGCCGAGCCGCCACCCGAACGCCGTCCATGCTGCTGCTGCGCGACATGCGAGAGCAATTCGGCACGGCGGTCGGCATCAATCAGGGTCATGTGGCCTTTGGATACGCCCATTGCTTGCAACTGCGCATCGTTGACTTCGTATTCGGAATCGACCAAGGCATTGCCGATGGCATAAACAGCATAGATAGGATGGGACATTTTGGCTTATTGCTCCACAAAAGCACGTTCAATGACGAAATCACCCGGGCGGGTGGTGTTACCTTCCATGAAGCCGCGTTTTTCCAGCATGTGCTTCAAATCGCGCAACATGGCGGGGCTGCCACAAATCATCACGCGGTCGGTATCGGGGTTGAGTTTGGGCAGACCCAAATCGGCTTCGATTTTGCCTGCTTCAAACAAATCGGTCATACGACCACGATTTCGGAACGGTTCACGCGTCACGGTGGGGTAGTAGAGCATTTGCTCTTTCACCATATCGCCCAAAAATTCATGCTGGGGCAAGTCGATGGTGAGGTAGTCCATGTACGCCAACTCTGCCACTTCCCGCACCCCGTGAACGACGATGACTTTTTCAAACTTTTCGTAAGTCTCAGGGTCACGCGCCACGCTCAAGAAGGGGGCTAATCCGGTTCCCGTTCCCAATAGGTACAGGTTTTTACCCGGCAACAAATAATCAATCAACAACGTGCCGGTGGGTTTGCGTCCGACCACGATTTTGTCGCCGACTTGGATGTGTTGCAATTTGGAAGTCAAAGGGCCATCGGGTACTTTGATGCTCAAAAACTCCAGATGCTCTTCGTAGTTGGCGCTCACAATGCTATACGCCCGCAGCAGCGGTTTGCCGTTTTCTTGGCGCAATCCAATCATCGTGAAATGACCATTGGAAAAACGCAAAGCAGGGTCGCGTGTCGTCTTGAAGCTGAACAGGCGATCAGTCCAATGGTGAACACTTAAAACGGTTTCTTCTAAAAATGCACTACTCATAGGGTATTCTCTTTCCAAAATACCCCCGAGTGTAATAAAACCTTATATATGCGATTTGATATAAGTTTATTGACAACGAATTACCAACTTATTGGCAACCCGCCTGTGCCAACCAAGTCGATTGGTGACCCAAGTCGTTCAAGCGACCCGCAGCGTAGTAATAGACATGGGAATCGGCGCTCGAAATCGCCAATGCACTGTTGCTGGTGGTGTAAAACCGATAGCTAAAGGGTGTCACATCGGTGCGCGTGGTGGTGGTGGGCGATAGCAAGCTCGGCACGGTGCGTTCGGCCCAGTTGAATAAACAATCAGTTGCACTCACCGTGGGCGTAGTCGTTCCACTGGTGCTGACGCGCAAGGAATTGCCCCAATCGCCAAAATACCCATACATCCCCGAACGCACTTGCAACATCGAAGAACCGCTGGCTGGTGCGGTAAAGCTGAACGAATTACCCGTTGTATCAGCGGGTGTGGTGGTAGTGGTCAGCGTTTCCATGCCGGTGATTTGCACGTTGTCGATGTACCAACCAGCCCCTGCCGAGCTTTGGGGGTAATACGTTCCGCCGTCCATCGCATAACGGAAGCGCAGTAGGACACTCTTACCCGCAAACTCGGCAAGCGATACGGTGCGGGTGGTGAACGTCTTTTCTCCGAAGCTGGAGGTCGAACCGCTTTGGGTTCCCGCTTGCTGGTGAAGCGTTGTCCAATTCACCCCGTCATTGGCGGAAACTTCCAGCCGTGCCACTTGCCCCGTTCCTGCCAACCCCAGCCGGCTATCAAAGCGGATGCTGGCATTGCCCAAAGGAATCAGGGTGTTTTTCAGCGTCAGGGTTTGATCCACGGGTTGAACGTGCGCCAAATGGAACGATTTGCTACCCTCCGAAGCCGCATCAGCCGTCACCACGCTGTAACCGCTGCTGGTGTTCGTGGTGAAATTCGTCAGCCCCCCTTCTGCCCCATCGGTCAGCGAATATGCAGCGGTATTGATGGCACGCCATTGGGTTGCAGTCGCGGCGGGAGAGGGGGTGAAGGTATACGTTCCCGTGGTGGTAGGAGCGAGGTAGGCACTGCCTTGTGGTGTTTGATCGGGTGTATCCGCGCCCACTTTATCGGGGTCAAACACGGTGACGGTGTAGTTAAAGGTTTGAGCCTTTCCACCGATAACCACATTGCTGATGGTGACGTTGTAAACCGTATCGGCACTGGGTTTGATCCAATGGCTTTCGTTACTCATATTGCTGGGTAGCCACACGATGGTATTTTCACCGTACCCATTGGCGACCGTTTCTTGGGTTACGCCGAAGGCATTGCCGTTTTCCGTCATGGTGACGCGAGCCGAGGAAAAATTAGCCGATGGATACGAAAACGACCAGCGCGGATACACCACCGTATACGGCACATAGCCCTTGGGAGGCCACGCCACAAAGGTATCGCGCACCGTGGGGCGGGCGGCTCCAAAGTTGCCATCTTGCACCCATACGGCTGTACCAGAATACTGGTTACCCGTGGCAGGCACATCTCCCACACCCATGCGCGTGGTTTGGGGATACAACACCCAACGGCGATGGCCTACGGGGGCGTTGTTGCTACCCGCTTCCCGAATCGCACCTTCTGAAACACCCGTAGCACCCGAATGCCCCAGCCCCAAGTTGGATTTACTCGCCCCTTCCGCCCCCGCTGTGGTGTAGCACAACCAAGAGCTGGCGGGTGAATGGCTCAAATTATTGTTAGCGGACATCATCAACGCGGCTTGCTGGGCTTTTTGGTTAAAAACGGGGTCAAGCGTGACGCTAGCGGGAAGGCCTGCCATCGCCCGAAACCAGTTGATGCGCCGCAGGGTGGCATTTTGATAATCGGTGCTGATGGTTCCGGCGTTGCAACTGGAAATACTGCCCGTCCAATCGACGGCGATGTTGTTGGATGAAGCATACACCGCTTGATAAAACAACCGTGCCGTTTCGCGTGATGCAGGGTTGATGGCGTAACCCCCATCCGCTGCCAATGTCGCCCCACCAGTGACACAGAGAATCGCTAAACCCAACGCAGAATGAATTTTCATCGCACAACCTTTTCAGAAATATACTTCGCAGACTATGACTTCTATTCTCCCCTCTCTTATTTCGCCCTCCCTCATCCATATTGCCAAATATGCCACCAAATCGGTAATTTTTTCAGCAGCGGTTCTGCTCTCAGCGACGGGTGCGATGGCGCAGCAGCAAGCACCTACTGAAGCCGTTAGCCGCACGCTGAACGATGACAATAATTGGTATTTTTCATGGGGTTACAGTCGCCAACAGTATTCGCCGACGGACATTCACGTCTCGCAACCCAGTCTGGGCAACGATTTCACGGTGCACCAAGTCAGCGGTTCGGATTTTCCGGCTACGCCCAAGCAGACATGGGATTCCATCGTCAGTTTTGACTTGACCACCCCGCAAGAAAATGTGCGGATTGGCAAGTTCATGAACCCTGAAAAAACCTTTGCGATTGAATTGTCGATTGACCATAGCAAATACAACAATAATCTAGGACAAACCGCCAAGGTAACGGGTGTTATCAATAATCAGCCCTATAACGGCAATATGGTTTTGGATTCCCAGAATTTTGACTATGCCCTGCACAACGGTTTGAACCACATTATGGTGAATGCCGTTTGGTTTCACCACCTGCTAGGCCCGCAAAAGCAAGAGGGGGAACTGGAACTCATCAGCCGTGCCGGAGCCGGTATCTTGTTGCCCCACGCACAAAACGTGATTTTGGGCAAAGAAAATGAAGTCGGCCCCAAAGGAACCAATGTATGCTGCTTCTCCAGCAAAGACTGGTGGCAGGTCAATGGCTGGACAGCGGGGGTGGAAGTGGGCTTCCGCTATCGCTTCTATAAATCGATCTACGTGGAACTAACCGCCAAAGCCGCGTATGGTGTCCTCAAAGGCGTTCCGGTATACCAAGGGACTGCGGATCATACGCTTTGGATGACCGAACAGGTGATGTCCTTAGGCTTCCTGTTTTAAGCACTTGCAGTGCCGCCGGATTGATGATATTGCTGGGGGTTGAACGCATAAAGTTCACGATATTGTCAAACGCGGAGCTGAATATCTTTTCGTAGTTGTTGCTCTCCACATAGCCGATGTGGGGGGTACAAATGCAGTTCTCTAAACGCAGCAGCGCGTGTCCCTGCAAAATCGGCTCGGTTTCAAAGACATCGATCGCCGCCATGCCCGGCCGACCGCGATTGAGCGCACCAATCAACACATTGGTATCCAGCATATCGGTGTGGGAGGTATTCACCAGCAACGCAGTCGGCTTCATTCGCGCCAAGTCAGCGGCGTTGATGCAATGCAGCGTGGTTTCACTCAACCGCAGGTGAACCGAGAGTACATCGCTGGTTTCAAAAAAGTGTTCGCGGCTGGGGGAAATGGTGTAACCGTCTTGCACGGCATCGACCCGCGCGAGTTCACTGCCCCATATTTGAACTTCCATGCCAAACGCCCGCCCGTAGCCCGCCACGATTTTGCCGATTTTGCCGTAGCCCCAAATCCCCAACGTCTTACCCTTGAGTTCACTCCCCAATCCAAAATTGGGCGGCATGGAACCGGATTTCAACCCCGATTGCTGCCATGCACCATGTTTCAGATTGCCGATATATTGCGGTAATCGGCGCATCGCTGCCATGACCAATGCCCATGTTAATTCGGCCGGCGCAACGCCCGAACCCACGCCTTCTGCCACTGCCACACCATGCTCGGTACAGGCTTGCACATCCACATGCGCTCCCAGCCGTCCGGCTTGGGCAACGAGTTTGAGGCGTGGGAGTTTTTCGATCAACTGGCGGCAAATGGTTGTGCGCTCCCGAATCAAAACAATGATGTCCGCATCCCGTAGGCGCACGGCCAGTTGTCCAATACCCTTGACCGTATTGGTATAAATCTTGACATCAAAGCCATTGAGCTTGCTTGCACACTCCAGCTTGCGCACGGCATCCTGATAATCATCCAGAATTACGATATTCATAAGGTAACGGGTTAAACGGGTTAAATAGTGAAGGGAGAGGGTCTACGGCTATGGGCAAAAAACTGGTTTTTTTAGGAACGGGCGGAACCATCGCCGGCAATGCAGATAACGTCAACGATAACGTAGGCTACCGTGCCGCGCAATGGGGGATTGCCAGCCTGCTGCAAGCCATTCCGCAATTGGAACACGCTTTAGGGTCGCACTCCACCGAATGGGAGCAGGTCGTGCAATGCGATAGCAAAGATATGGATGCCACCCTCTGGTGGACACTGGCACGGCGGGTGCAATGGCACTTGAACGACCCCGCTGTAACAGGAATCGTCATCACCCACGGCACGGATACGCTGGAGGAAACCGCTTTTTTCTTATCCCGCATTCTGCCCGCCGCCCTGCTCGCCGGAAAACCCGTGGTGCTGACCTGCGCCATGCGCCCCGCCAGCGCCCACTCGCCCGATGGCCCGCAGAATATCTTGGATGCCATCGCCGTCGCAAAAAATGCCGCTGCGCGTGGTGTGGTGGCGGTGTGTGCCGGAAAAATTCACGCAGCACAGTATGTGCAAAAAGTGCATCCCTATCGCTTGGATGCGTTTGATTCGGGCGATGCTGGCGTGCTAGGCTTTGTAGAAGAAAGTGCGGTGCGCTGGGTACATCCGTGTGATTGGTGCGTTCTGCCAGAGACTCCCGATCTTTCCCATTTACTGGAATATGACGCTACAGCCTGCCCCCGTGTCGAGATCGTCATGAGCCATGCGGGTGCTACTGGAGCGGTAGTCGAAGCCCTGTGTACCGATTCCACCTTGGCAGGGCTGGTGATCGCGGCTACGGGAAATGGCACGGTTCACGTCCACCTTGAAAAAGCATTACACCAAGCGCAACACCAAGGCGTGCGGGTGGTGCGTGCAAGCCGCTGCGCTTATGGTGCGTTGGTCGGGGTGGTGCAGGAGGGGCAGGGGATTACGGCGGGGCTATCGCCCGTCAAGACACGGATTGCGTTGATGCTGGAACTGATGGCAAAACGGATGAACGCGCGTAATACTGCACCACCGCTGGAATCATCTCAATCCGCTGCCTATGTTCATTCAGAGAAGGCGCACATTGCGCAACCAAATCGGTAGGAATATGCTGGAGCCGGCCAAAATTCAGACTGCGTACCAGCGTAAACACTTTCAAATCGGCCATTGTGAGGGCGTGATTGGCAAAGTATTCGCCGCCGCCCATTTCCAGCCGCGTTTGCAGCCATGCCAGTGCCGCAGGCAGGTGGTGCATCACCAAAGTATGGCGTGCCGTTTGCCGCGCCTCGTCATCTTGCCAACAGGTGGCTCCGATGCGTGCAAGCGTATCTTCCACGCGCCCCAGCACCACATCGCACAACAGAGCTTGTAGGGGGTCGTCGGGGTATAGCTTGCTGACGCGCCCCACATAACGCGCAATCTCGGCTACGGCATCTTGATGGTGAAATTGGAACTCTCCCACTTGCAGTACGGAAACCTGCATGGTTTGCGCCCGTAGCACAATGGAAACGACATCATCCAGAGGATAGCGGTCGTCTTCAAACGCTACGCCACCCAGATGAAATGCCAAGCGTTCCGCTTCACCGCCGCGCCCTTCGGGAAAATCAAGATAGGAAAGTTTTAGATCGAGCATATTCCCAATTATCTCGATAATCCCGACTATTCCGCTTTAACCGCAGCTTCCGGTATTACCGCATTGCGTGCAATAGTCACATCCATCCTTGCGGATGACGGCATGCGCACCGCATTCGTTACACTTTTTACCTGCCATGACGGGCAGTTGTGCGGATTCTTCGGAGCGATTGCTATCCATATTCTTCACGGGATTGCGCTGCGCCAGAATGTTTTGAATGGCATACGCCACCGCTGCCACTTCGGAATCGTGCCACATGGGGACGGCGGTTCCGTCCACCTTTTTGTGCGTACCCAAGCGCACGGGGCCGCGATCCCACACTACCTTGCGCATATCGCTCAACGCCCGCTCCAAAAATCCGCCCCGCGCTGCCAACGATAGCAAGCGCATACTGGAGGTAATCCATTGCTGCGATTCACCGCTTTGTCCCACGGGCATAAAGAATTCGATAGCACGATCGACCGTCTCCGTGCCGTTTCCCGTGGATACGGGCAAGAAGGAGACGATGATGTACAAACGCCGATGACCTTCTTGCGTCCAATAATCCACCTTCTCCACCACCGCGTCCAAACCGCCTTTAGGACGGCGTTCAATCACGCTGCGCATCGGGTCAATCACGGGGGCAGCAGGGGCATCGGGAGTGGCTTCGGACTTGGCAGGTTCTACCGATAGCACCGAACCCAAAATCGCGTTGGGGCGATAGGTTGCCAGCCCTTTCAGACGGGCATCCCACGCTTGTTGGTAGAGATTTTTGAAATCGTCATACGGATAGTCGGCTGGCACATTCACGGTTTTGGAAATGGCGGTATCGACAAACGGCTGCACCGCTTGCATCATGGCGATATGGTCGGTAGCCGACATACTCAACGCCGAGACAAAATAATCGGGCAGATCGTTCACATCGCCACCCAACTCGCGGTACAAACGCCACGAATGATCTTCCACCGCATATTCGCTGGTCGTGCCATCCGATTCGCGTTTTTTGCGCGTGTACATCCACGAAAACGCGGGTTCGATGCCGTTGGATGCGTTATCGGCAAACGCCAAGCTCACCGTTCCGGTCGGTGCGATGGAGAGCAAATGGCTGTTACGAATGCCGTGCGTGCGAATTGCGTCCTGCAATTCGGCGGGCAGGCGGCTGGCGAATGTGCCTTCGGCCAAATAGCCATCGGCATCAAATTCGGGGAATTTTCCTTTTTCCTTCGCCAGTTCGACCGACGCGGCGTAGGCGGCATTGCGCATACTTTCGGCGATACGGGTTGCCATTGCGCGGCCTTCGGCACTGTCGTAGCGCAGGCGCAGCATGGTGAGAACATTACCCATGCCGGTAAAGCCGACCCCGATACGGCGCTTGGCACTGGATTCATCGCGCTGCTGTTGCAGAGGCCAGAAGGTGACATCCAATACGTTGTCCAACGCCCGCACTTGAATGGCAACCGACTTTTCAAACTCGGCAAAATCAAACGCTTCTTTGCCCGCAAAGCCAAACGGATTCTTCACAAAGCGCGTCAAAATGATGGGGCCAAGGTCGCAGCAACCGTAGGATGGAAGTGGCTGTTCGCC
>CALMCD010000271.1 GCA_937863075.1 uncultured Rhodoferax sp.
GTGCGCGAAGGCATCACTTCGCGCGAGGAGCTGGTGCGGGTTACGCGGGATTGAAGCGAATCATCGTAAAATAGTACGTCATTTGTACTAACAAGGATTTACCATGCGTTCTGCTACTGCAACCGCCATGCCCTTGCGCAACCCTCGCTCGGCACGCTTAGGGCTACGTGCTACGGGGCTGCAAGAAACGCTTTTGCGCAAAGCTGCCGAAGTAGCGCATAAGTCGTTAACCGACTTCATTTTGGATAGTGCCTGCCAAGCAGCAGAGCAAACGTTGCTCGATCAGCGTTTGTTTATGGTGTCGGATGAGCAATACCAAAGTTTGATGGATTTGTTAGATCGTCCCGCACAAACCAATGCGGGATTAGCCGATTTATTTGCTCGCAAAGCACCTTGGTTATGACATTTTCTGCCCCGATGCCGCTACAAGCATCGCACCGCCTAGAGGGTTTCGATTGCGGTAGACCCACATTGAACGATTGGTTGATTCGCCACGCACGTCAAGCCCAAGCCAGCGGTTCGGCAAAAACTTTTGTGGTGCAAGATGCAACGGGGGTAGCAGGCTATTTCAGTCTGACGGTGGGACACATTGACGCAGTTGAAGCCCCCGAACGTATTCGGAAAGGAATGGGGCGTTATCCCATTCCGGTGGTGATATTGGCACGGCTGGCGGTTGCCCAACGTGTACAAGGCTGTGGATTAGGTGTTGGTATGTTGCAAGATGCCATTCGCCGCACGGTTTTAATCGCAGAACAAGCGGGCATTCGGGCGCTGCTCACCCATCCATTAGACGATGCAGCAACAGCGTTTTATCAACGCTTTGGTTTTCAGGCATCGCCTCTGCGCCCCGATCAACTGCTTTTGCTGCTCAAAGATGCCAGATTATTTATTTAATTATTATAAGATATTAAAAATATGACCTCTCATTTAGATATATTTTTTGTCAGCACTTGGCGCACTAATTTATTATACGATGATAATTACATCATTGATTTATTAAATAGCTTTGATATTAGCGATTCCTCACCAGCCATTACGCTACTGAATTGGATAAAAAATAATTACCACGCTAGCCAATTCAAAAATCAAAGTGAAGCACAATTAGAAAATGCTTTCATTCGCCCCTTATTGGAACAACTGCATTGGGTTGTAGAACCGCAAATTAGTATTTCAGTTCAAGGCAAAAATGTGCGCCCCGATTGGGGGTTGTTTCAAGATGAATCTACATTAACGGAATTTCGCCAAAATAGCGATAAGCCAGAAAACCAGCTCGTTGGTATTCACGTATTTTTAGAGGCAAAAGAATACACCGTTCATCTGGATAAAAACCCAACCAAGTACGAAAAATCGCCCCATCAGCAATTGATGGAGTACCTCAATTTAGGGCGCAAGCGTTATGGTTTTTTAACCAATGGGCAATTATGGCGTTTTTATGATGTTGAAAAAATCCATAAATCCAAATCGTATATTGAAATTGATTTAGAAGCGGTACTCGCGCTAGAGGATACGCAAGAGCAACGCCGTGCTGCGGCTTTATTTGAACGTTTATTTGCACGGGATAATTATCTAAAGCAAAATAAGCCAAGCACTACGCTGGAAGATATGAGCCGCAATGCGTATGCTTATGCAAGCGCCGCAGAAGAAAATCTTAAAGCTGTAATCTATGGTACTAATGGTGAAAATTCGATGTTTGAGCGTATCGGTAAAGCCATTTACGAACGCTCGCATGATAAAAATCTAGCCCATGTTTACGACAATGCCATCATCATGCTGTTTCGCTTGCTGTTTATTGTCTATTTTGAAGACAAAAACCACGTTCTACTCAATAAGCATTATTGTTACCGCAAATACAGCCTGCAAGCCATTTTTAATTCGCTTAACGAGAGTGCGCCTACGCAATTTGATGGATTTTATGCGCTGAAAAATCTATTCACCATTTTGAATGAGGGTGCAGAAGACATTGATATACCACTCTTTAACGGTGGTTTATTTGATCCACAACGCGCCCCCTTGCTGCTGCTTTTTAAGATTTTTGACAATCAAACTTTGCGCCAAATTTTAGAGCAATTGCTTTATAAAACCAATCGTGGTGCAACGGTATTTGAAAACCGCCGTGACTACAAAAATATGTCGGTCACGCATCTTGGGCGTATTTATGAAGGATTGCTTGAGTTTAGTTTCCAAATCGCCGAAGAAAATAGTGTTTATTTAGAATATAAAATTGGTAACAATCCCGCTATTGAAGCCTATTTTGATACTTATGATTTATCCACAATACAAAAGAAAAAAGGTTTTGTAGAACTCAGTAAACAAACGGTAAATAAAAATAGCTTTATACTTAAAAACAATAATAATTCTCGTAAAAGTTCCGCGAGCTACTATACACCGACCAGTCTCTCGCATTATTTGGTGGAAGCGGGTATTGATTATGCGCTCAATCGCCCCAATGCCAAGCCATTGATGGATTTGAAAATAATTGATACCGCTTGTGGTAGTGGGCATTTTTTAGTCGAAGCACTGAATTACATCACCCATTTAGGCATGATGCGCTTAGAGCATGATGCAGCTTTACGGCAATTGGTAGAAGAAGAGCGCAGAAAAATTAACGCCCAAATTCAATCACTTAACATTCAAAGTTATGAACCAGAAGATGCACAAATACTAAAACGTGCTTTGCTCAAACGCTGTATTTATGGTGTTGACTTAAATCCTTTTGCGGTAGAGCTGGCGCGGCTTAGTTTGTGGATAGATTCATTTATATTTGGCACACCACTGAGTTTTATTGAACACCATATTCAGCACGGTAATGCACTGATGGGCGCATCGGAAAAAGCGTTCAATGCGCTGCACCAACAATATATTGCAGAGACAGCACAAGCCAATTTATCCTTTGATGCGCCATTGGAAAACAGTTTTTGTGATTTGAAAGATGCTGCAAATAAATTAAATTCTCTGCAAGATACCTCGGTTGACGATATTCGACACTCTAAACAAATTTATAAAACAGAAATAAAACCCCAATTAGAGCAATTATCGCGGACATTGAGTTTTCTGAGTATGTTGCAAATTCAAGCCATTGAAGGGGGATTGGATAAAAATCGCAAAAATGGGCATACCGAACAGCTATTACAATTAAAGCGCAGCACCTTCTTTGAAGGTGATTTTTTGCAAAATGTGCCGAGCAGCCCCGATAAGCGTGCTTTGTTAAGTGAGATTGAAATCTACCAAAAACGGTATGCTTTTTTTCATTACGATGTCGCTTTTCCTGAAGCACGGGGGGGATTTGATGTCATTGTTGGCAATCCACCTTGGGATAAAACCAAATTTACCGATTTGGATTTTTTCCCGCATTACAGTAGCAATTATCGTAGCTTGAAAAATAGCGAAAAACAAGCTATTAAAGATAACCTATTGGAAAAGCCGCATATCAAAGCCGCTTTTGAGGCAAAAGCATGGGATATGGAAGTAGCAAACCAATACTACAAAGACCATTTCCCTCTCAATGCAGGCAGTGGCGATGGTAATTTATTTCGCTTTTTTGTAGAGCGCAATTTAGGTTTATTGGCAGAAGGCGGTTGTCTTAACTACGTGTTACCCAGTGCATTGATGTTTGAAGAAGGTTCGCAGACCTTGCGCCACCATATTTTGACGCAGCACACCATGCCTTTCTTTTTCAGTTTTGAAAATCGGGACAAATTATTTATTGATGTCGATAGCCGGTACAAATTTGCGCTCATGCAGATTACCAAAGAACCACCAATAACCCATACCCGTATCCAAACGGCGTTTTATCTCTCGCAGCCCGCTGAATTAAACCCAGCGCGGATTATTGATTACCCGCTGGCGGCACTCAAAGCCCTGTCACCCGAGCAATGGGCGATGATGGAGTTGCACACTTCGCGTGATTTACCAATTTTGCAAAAATGCTATACCGCATTTAAGCCTTTATCAGAAAAATGGCTGGATTTTCGCAATGAATTGCACATGACTGCCGATAAAGATTTGTTTATCGAAAATTCTAAAAATGGTTTATTAGAATTATTACCATTGTTTGAAGGAAAAATGATTTGGCAGTTTTCCGATCAGCATGAACAAGCCCAATACTGGCTCGATGCGAATATGCTGGATGCTAGATTGCAAAGCAAAGAGCTTTACCGTATGGCGCAAAATACCGGATTAAAGCGAAGTGAGTGCGAAGCACACCATAGTGACGCAATTCGCTATGATAGAAATTATTATCGCCTCGGTTTTCGATGTGTTGCACGAGATACCGATGAACGTACTTTAATTTTTTCTTTATTGCCAAAAGGATGTGGTGTAGGGCATTCGATGGGGGTTAGCAATCCAAAAAATTATACCCTTCAGTCGGATGGCAATGTGAAGGTAGAAGAAATATCTCCATTGCGCTTATTATTCGCGGCCGCGTGGTTGAATAGTGTGCCATGCGATTGGCTGGCACGATTTATGGTACAAATTAACGTGAGTAAAACATATCTCATGCGCTTGCCTTTGCCACAACCCAGCGATGCCGAAATTTTAGAGAATACCCATTATCGCACG
Source organism: uncultured Rhodoferax sp. (assembly GCA_937863075.1). Classification (GTDB taxonomy): domain Bacteria; phylum Pseudomonadota; class Gammaproteobacteria; order Burkholderiales; family Burkholderiaceae_C; genus Allorhodoferax. Next base: position 4,561 of record CALMCD010000271.1, read on the forward strand.
TTGGCAAAAAATGCGTTATTATTGACGCAAGTGAATAGCCCAGAGCATTTTTCGGAATTATTTGATGAAGTTGCTCCGGCACTGGGTGTGGGTAAAAAAGATATTCCAAAAACACCCAAAGCACAAGATAAATTACGTTGCCAAAACGACCAACTCGTTGCAAATAGCTATGGCATTAACGATGAGGAATTGCGCTATATCTTGCAAAGTTTTAGCGTGATGTGCAATAAACGACCGGAATATCTGGTGCTATTTGACTAAACCTCAGCCGTAAAGGATGAGGTTTAGAAAAATAATTACTCCGTATCCGCCGATACATCCCCTGTGTAAACCACTTCCCCCCGCAGCGTAAACGTCCGCGTTTCCGTAATCCGCACATCGACCATTTGCCCGACCAAGCGTTCAGGGGCGGAAAAATTCACCACGCGGTTGCATTCGGTGCGCCCCATCAATTCGCCGGTATCGCGTTTGGAAACGCCCTCCACCAGCAGGCGTTGCACCGTGCCGACCCGCTCTTGGCTGATGCGTTGCAGATTGGTGTTGATATTGGTTTGCACTTCTTGCAAGCGGCGTAGTTTCACGGCGTGCGGAGTGTCGTCGTGGAGATTCGCGGCGGGCGTTCCGGGGCGGGGGCTGAAAATAAAACTGAACGAATTATCAAAACCAATATCGTCCATCAAGCGCATGAGTTTGCTATGGTCGTCCTCGGTTTCACCCGGAAAGCCCACAATAAAATCGCTGCTCATCGCCATATCGGGGCGAATGGCGCGGAGTTTGCGCACGGTGCTTTTGTATTCCATCGCCGTGTAGCCGCGCTTCATCGCCATCAAAATTTTGTCGCTGCCGTGCTGCACGGGCAGGTGCAAATGGCTGACCAGCTTGGGGATTTTGTCGTAGGCCGCAATCAGCGAAGGCGTAAATTCATTGGGGTGGCTGGTGGTGAAACGCAGACGCTCAATCCCCGGAATATCCGCCACATATTCCAGCAGCGTGGCAAAGTCGGCGACTTCGGCGGTATCGCCCATCGTGCCGCGCCACGCATTCACGTTTTGCCCGAGCAGGGTGATTTCTTTCACGCCTTGGTCGGCAAGTCCGGCGATTTCAACCAATACATCGTCAAACGGGCGGTTAATCTCCGTGCCGCGCGTATACGGTACAACGCAATAACTGCAATACTTATTACAGCCCTCCATAATACTCACAAACGCCGATGCGCCTTGCACTTTGGCGGGCGGCAGATGATCGAATTTTTCGATTTCAGGAAAACTAATATCCACCTGCGGGCGGTTTTGCGCTTTGCGGGCATTCAACATTTCCGGCAAACGGTGCAAGGTTTGCGGGCCAAAAACCACATCGACATAGGGGGCGCGTTTAATAATTTCCTCCCCCTCTTGGCTCGCCACGCAGCCACCCACGCCAATTTGAACACCTTTGGCTTTCAAATGTTTAATGCGCCCCAAATCGGAGAATACTTTTTCTTGCGCCTTTTCGCGTACCGAGCAGGTGTTGAAAAGGATTAAATCCGCTTCCTCCACATTATCGGTGGGTTCGTAGCCCTGCGCTGCGCCCAACACATCCGCCATTTTGTCCGAGTCGTACTCATTCATTTGGCAGCCGAAGGTTTTAATAAATACTTTTTTGGTCATTTTTATTGATATAAATAGGGTGGTAATTAATTCACCACCCACGCACTGCGCGGTGATTCATTGCCCACATGGTCAACCGCAGCGGCGGCGATGGCGGTGAGCCGATCCATATTCACCAGTAGGCGCGAATTGCGGTGGATTTCCACGTACCACTGGTTGCCATAGCGCAGCCACAGCACCCAACGCGCCACGGGCTTGCTGCCCGAACCGGGTAGCAGTCGGATTTTGAGTTGGCTCGCGTTTTCTTCCACTATTTCAAGCTGCGGGGCGGAAGGAATATCTTTTTCCAGCCACGGCGAAGCAGGAACCAGCGCGGGGTAGTTGTACACATTGTTTTTCAGCGTGTCGAATAAACCCTGTCGGTTTTGCGACAGAGCCACCATGCTGAAATGCACATGCCCTGTTCCGGGAGCGCGTTGCCGCACGGTGTTGATTTGCGACACAATTTCCTGCGCCGGCCAGTTCGGAACGCTGCTGGTATACAACCCCGCCCACACATGGCGCTTGTGCGTGTTTTGCCGATGCCAGTAATCCAGCAGCGTGCCAAACGCTTGTTCGCGCTTGTTGATGGGCCAATAAAGCTGGGGAACTAAGTAATCAAACCAACCTTGCGCCATCCAGCGTTCCACGTTGGCGTAGAGCTTGTGGTATTGGCTCAACCCCTGAATTTCTGGCGGACGCAAATCGGGTCGCCCGATACCAAAGGGGCTGATACCAAAGCGTATCCACGGTTTAATCTGGTGAATCTCGCGGTGGATGCGTTCTACCATCGCATCGACATTGTTTCTGCGCCAATCGTTGCGCCCCAGCAAGCCACCCGCATTGGTGTAACGGTGCCACGACGGGGTATCGGGGAAATCCAATTCTTGCTTCGGGTTACTAGGGTGCGGAACGGGGTAGGGGTAGAAATAATCGTCGATGTGTACGCCGTCGATGTCGTAACGGCGCACCACGTCGGTAAACACGGCGAGACTGTGGTCAACGGCTCCGCGTTCACCCGGGTCAATCCACAACTGTTTACCGTAAGGCTTCACCCATTCGGGACGGGTGCGGCTGAGGTGGTTGGCGGCTGCGCCTTTGCCTTCGGTTTGGCGGGCGCGGAAGGGGTTGAACCATGCGTGCAATTCCAAGCCGCGTGCGTGGGCTTCTTGAATCCACATCGCCAGCGGGTCGTAGAACGGCTGGGGGGCTTGGCCTTGCGTTCCGGTGAGGTATTCGCTCCACGGTTCGAGTTCCGAGGCATAAAACGCATCCGCCGCCGTGCGCACCTGAAAAATCACCGCATTGAATTGCAGCGCCACGCAGCGATCCAAAATCACCCGCATTTCGGCGATTTGCGCTTCGGTACTCAGACCTTTGCGGCTGGGCCAGTCGATATTAGCGACCGTGGCAATCCATGCCGCGCGAAACTCACGGGCAACGGGCGGGGCTTGGCGAGCAGCTTCAGCATCTGGTTTCAGTCGGCTGCTGGTCGTGCCAAAGGGTTTCAAAATAGAGGTCGTGGAACAGCTTGCCAGCAAGGTACTGGCTGCCACACCAGTCTGCGTAAGCCAGTGGCGGCGGGATAAATGTTTCATGGCATAGATGATACCTATGCCTTCAATCCCACTGCATCAACTATTCCTACTATTCCCGCAAAACTAAAGAACGCGGCGGTAGTCGAAACCAAAATGATCCGCGCCACGCGCCCGTTGTCCGCGCCAAAGCGTTCGGCTAAAAGCGATACATTGCTGGCACTCGGTAACGCCGCCGTCAGCACCAGCACCTTGAGCGTAAAAGTATCCAACGGCACACCCATCCGAATCGCCGCCATGCCCGCGAACCCCACCAGCAACGGGTGCAGAAAGAGTTTGATGGCGGCTACGGGCAAAATTTCCATCCAGTGTCCGCTCCCTTGATGGGAATCGGGGGTGGGACGCGCCAGCACCGCGCCAATCGTGAACAACGCCACGGGCGATGCCGCATCCGCCATTAAACCGATGGTTTTCAACAAGGGCTGCGGCAACGCAAGCTGAAACGCTGTCACCGCCGCACCGCCAAAAATCGCCCACGGTAGCGGATTCGCCAACACGCCGCGCAACGCATTTTTCGCCGCATGGATGGCCGATGCCGCCGAATGCCCGTCCAAGCGCGAGAGGGCAATGCACAACGAAGTCGTAATCACCATATCGACCATGATGGTGACCATCACCGTGCCCGCCGCTTGTGACCCCATCAACGCCACCATCAGGGGAATGCCCATAAAGCCGGAGTTGGGAAACGCTCCCACCAACGCGCCAAAGGAAGCGTCGTTCCAACCCATGCGGTCGCGCCGCGTGATGGCAATCACCAGCGCCACAATCACCATGCCGCACAAGGCGTAGGTGATGGCGACATTCGGGTCAAACAACTGCGCCAGCGGCGTATTCGCACCAAAGCGGAATAACATACACGGCAGCGCGAAGAACAGCACAAAGGCATTCATCCCACCAATCGCCGCCAGTGGCAATACACCCCGCCGCGCCGCGACAAAGCCACACAGCACCAAGGCGAAAAAGGGTACAGTGGTAGAGAAGGTAGAAATACTCGAAAGCATGAGGGCATTATGTATGACGACGCTAGATGACAAATACACCGTAGAGCGCGGCACTGTTTTTATGAGTGGCGTACAAGCACTGGTACGTTTGCCCATGCTACAGCAGGTGCGCGATCAGCGTTTAAGTCAATGTACGGCAGGATTCATCAGTGGCTATAGAGGATCACCCCTTGGAAGCTACGACCAACTGTTGCAAAAAGCCGAAAAATACCTGCAAGCGCACCACATCGTGTTCCGCCCCGCCGTGAACGAAGAGCTTGCCGCCACCGCGCTCTGGGGCACGCAGCAGCTCGGTTTTGCGCCGCCGAATACCAATGCGTATGACGGCGTTTTTGGCATTTGGTACGGTAAAGGCCCCGGTGTGGATCGCTGCTCGGACGTTTTCAAGCACGCGAACATGGCAGGCACAACCCCGTGGGGCGGCGTGATTGCGGTGGCGGGTGATGACCATATCGCCAAAAGTTCCACCGCTGCGCACCAAAGCGACCCGATTTTTATGGCGTGCGGATTTCCGGTGTTCTTCCCCGCCTCGGTGCAAGAGATTTTGGATTTGGGCTTGCACGCCTTCGCCCTCAGCCGCTTTGCCGGCGTGTGGGTGGGCATGAAAACGATTCAGGAGATTGTCGAATCCAGCGCCAGCGTAGTGGTCGATCCCGACCGCGTACACATCAACCTTCCCACGGATTTCACTCCGCCCGCCGATGGCTTGCACATTCGCTGGCCGGATACGGCATTGGTGCAAGAAGAACGGCTGCTCACGCAAAAATGGCCGGCGGTGTTGGCGTATTTACGGGCGAATCGGCTCAATTACAACGTGATTTCCACCCCGCACGACCGCTTCGGCATCATCGCCAGCGGCAAGGCGTATAACGATACGCGGCAAGCGCTGCTCGATTGCGGTTTAGACGATGCGGCGTGCAATCGGCTCGGCATTCGGCTGCATAAAGTCAGCGTGGTGTGGCCGTTGGAAGAGCTGGACATCCGCGACTTTGCCACCGGCTTGGAGCATATTTTGGTGGTGGAAGAAAAGCGTTCGATTATCGAATCCCAGTTGCGCGAAGAGTTGTACGACTGGAAACGCGCCGACGATGGTCGCCACCCCCAAATCCACGGCAAGGACGTATTGCGGGCGCACGCGGATTTGAATCCGGCGCTAATCACCGAGGCAATTCAGCAGATACTGAAAACGCATTTTGCCAACGATATTGCGATTAAGAATGCTATTGAATTAGGAGCTACACCTGCACAGTCAGCGTGCGTTAGCGGCGGTTTTGAACGCAAACCGTGGTTCTGTTCCGGCTGTCCGCACAACACCAGCACGCAAGTGCCGGAAGGCTCGCGGGCGATGGCGGGGATTGGTTGCCATTTCATGACGATTTGGATGAATCGCAACACCATCGGCTTCACGCAAATGGGCGGCGAGGGCGTGCCGTGGGTCGGGCAGCAGCCGTTCAGCAAGGAAAAACACGTTTTTGCCAATTTGGGCGACGGCACGTATTTTCACAGCGGGATTTTGGCGATTCGGCAAAGCATCGCGGCGGGCGTGAACATCACGTACAAAATTCTGTACAACGATGCCGTTGCCATGACGGGCGGACAAAAGGTCGGCGAGCGCCCCGAAGGACACTCGGTTTCGCAGATAGCGCACGCCATGCTTGCCGAGGGCGCTATCAAAACCGTCGTCGTGACCGATGAACCGGAGAAATATGCCAATGTGCAACTCCCGCCCAGCGTGGGCGTGCATCACCGCGATGAATTGGATGCGATTCAAAAAGCATTTCGCACCATTCAAGGCACAACCATCATCATTTACGACCAAACCTGCGCCACGGAAAAACGCCGCCGCCGCAAACGCGGCACGCTGGTTGAACCCGTGCAGCGCGTGGTAATTCATCCGCTGGTGTGCGAAGGCTGCGGCGATTGTGGCGTGCGCAGCAACTGCATCAGCATCGAACCGCTGGAAACGCCGCTGGGACGCAAGCGTCAAATCAACCAAAGCACCTGCAATAAGGATTTCAGTTGCATCCAAGGTTTCTGCCCCAGTTTTGTCACGGTGCAAGGCGGGCGTTTACGGCAGAAGGACAAATCGGCGAATCATTTATCGTTATCGGTACTGAACCAACCGCTGCCCGACCCCGTGATTGCGCCATTGGAATCGGTGTGGGGCATGGTGGTGGCGGGCGTGGGCGGAACGGGCGTTATCACGCTGGGGCAATTATTGGGCGTGGCGGCGCATTGCGAGGGAAAAGGCATCGTCACGCAAGACGCGGCGGGTTTGGCGCAAAAAGGCGGCGCAACATGGAGCCATATCCTGATTGCGCCCACGCAAGATGCGATTCGCACCACGCGCGTCGGCATGGGTGCGGCGGATTTGGTGCTGGGCTGCGACCCGATTGTCACGCTGTTGCCCGAAACCATGCAGCGTATCCGCGCGGGACGTAGCCATGTCGCGCTCAATGCCCACGGCGCACCGACGGCGGCGTTTGTATCGGATACGGAATGGAAAAATCCCGCCACATCATGCCGCGATACCCTGATTCAAATGCTGGGCGCGGACGATTGTGGTGTGTTGGATGCCGATTCCATCGCCACGCACCAGTTGGGCGATAGCCTGTTTACGAATCCGGTCATGCTCGGTTTTGCGTGGCAAAAAGGGTGGATTCCGTTGCAGCAAGCCTCGATTTTCCGCGCGATGGAATTGAATGCCGTTGCCGTGGAAGCGAATAAAGCCGCGTTTATCTGGGGTCGCCGCGCGGCGTTGGGCTTGGTTGATGCTGCGGATAATCCGCCCTTGCAAGCCGTGCCGCAGCCGCTGGGGTTGGAGGAGCGCATCGCCTTTTTAACCGCTTATCAAAATGCCAAATATGCCACCGAGTATGCAGATTTCATCCAAACCGTGCGGGTGGTTGATGGTGACGGTGATTTAACCAAAGCCGTGATTCAAAACCTGTTTCATTTGATGGCGTACAAGGACGAATACGAAGTAGCGCGGCTGCACACCGATTCGGCGTTTTTGGAATCCTTAAAAACCCAATTTGAAGGCGATTTCACGCTGAATTACCACCTCGCGCCGCCGCTGTTTGCAAAACGCGATAACCAAGGGCGCTTGCAAAAACGCCGTTACGGGGCGTGGATGCAAACGGCATTCCGGTTGCTGGCGGGCTTACGCGGATTGCGTGGTACGGTTTTTGATATGTTTGGCTACACCGCCGAGCGCAGCGAAGAGCGTGCGTTGATTCAGGAATACCGAGCCGCCATCCAAGCGCTGTTGCCGCATTTTGCGCAAAGCACCGCACCACAACGCGACACCATGCTGACCTTGGCGCGTTTGCCGATGCAAATTCGGGGCTATGGGCACGTCAAAGCGCGAAATCTGGCGACCGTTCGGGCGCAATGGAAAAGCCTGACCGATACACTACGTACCCTATTCTGATTTTTTCTTTTTTATTTTTGCGGGTACAGACCATTCATCATGTTGGATACGACACAAACAACAACGGCTCAAATTTCCTCTCCTTTTACACCCCCTTCACCCACCCCACCGCTCACGGCGCGGATGGCGGTCTTTGTGGATATTGAAAATGTCGCGGGCTACTGTGACGATATGCAGGTTCCGGTGGACATTACGCCCATCATGAACCACCTCTCTGGCTTGGCGCGTCCGATTGTGCGGCGTTCATTTGGCGATGTGATGGTGCTGCCCGCCCGCTTCGTGCCGTACCAAATTCGGCGGATGCTGAAAGAAAATCACATCACGCACGAAGACATCCCCCACAGCCCTACCTCCCACAGCAAAAACAGCGCCGATATTCGCTTGGCGGTTGATGCCATCGCACTCGCCTACCAACGCCCCGACATTACCCATTTTGCGGTGATGTCGAACGACCGCGACTTTTTGCCGCTCTTCAATCACCTGCGTGAAATGGGCAAAATCGTGATCGGCTGCGGCCCTTCGCGCGTGCTGGTGAACAAAGATTACCGCAGTGCGTGCGATATTTTTGTCTTCCATGACGAAATCGTGATTCCCCCTACGCCCGTCGTCCACCCCTCGCACGAAGGAGGGATGCTGGATACGGATTCGGAACACCATCACCACCCCCTGCACACTGGCAACGGCAGCGGCATCGAACCCATTTCCGCCGAAGCCAATGCGAATATGACCGATGTCGAGCGTCTGCTCACCGCCATTCACAGCCTGCAATCCGAAGGCAAGCCCACGCTGGCGGCAGCGGTGGGTACGCGGATGCGCGAATTGTTCCCGACCTTCAACGTCAAGGCACAGTATGGCGGACTCAAAGCGTTCTGCTTGGAGCAAGTGCAAACCGGAAAAATTCGGCTGGAAAATGCCGAATACCCCCTGTATTCCATCTACCCCGCCCAACCTGCGGGCGAATCGACCGCCGCTCCTGCCACGGACGACACCACGCCCGCCCCCCCCGCCGCTGCCACGCCCAACGAGCTGCCGGATGGCATTCAAGAGTTGACCGAGCAATACCGCCAATGGGCGCGTAGCAAGATGAAAGTGCCGATGCCCAACCCGTTTGAGCGCCAGTGCATTTACGATAGCCTCGAAGGAGAAATCAATTCATGGCCGATGGGCGATTCGATGCCGCTGCGGAATTTGGCGTGGCGCATTGGCGATTCCGAGAAAATCGTGCGCAACCATATCGACGGTAATACGGTCTTCCGCGTACTCTACAGCCTGTTCCGTGGACGTGCCATGCGTTGCGCCCCCACCGCCGATGGCTACAACCCCACCGTGCTGGGTTTGAACGTCCCCGCGTGGAAGATGGACATCACGTTTTACAACAACCTCATCACCATTTTCACCCGCGATACCACGGTGGCGAACCTGCCATCGGTCAAAGCCGCGTGGGATGCCTTGCTCTTCCCACCCGAACGCAGCGAAAC
>CALMCD010000272.1 GCA_937863075.1 uncultured Rhodoferax sp.
ATACACATACTAGGAATTTGCGGCACATTCATGGGCGGGCTGGCGGCGTTGGCACGCGAGGCGGGTCACACGGTCACGGGGTGCGATGCAGGCGTTTATCCGCCGATGAGCGATCAGCTTCGCGCCCTTGGCATCGAATTGATCGAAGGCTATGGCGTAGAACAGTTGGCGTTAAAGCCCGATATTTTTGTGATTGGTAATGTCGTCGGGCGCACGCGCTTGGTGGATGGATCGCCCAAATTTCCCTTGATGGAAGCGATTCTCGATGCCGGTCTGCCCTACACCAGCGGCCCGCAGTGGTTGAGCGAAAACGTGCTGCAAGGTCGCCATGTGTTGGCGGTAGCTGGAACGCACGGCAAAACCACCACCACCGCCATGCTCGCGTGGATTTTGGAGCACGCGGGTTTGAATCCGGGGTTTTTGGTGGGTGGTGTGCCGTTGAATTTTGGGGTGTCGGCGCGGCTGGGAACGGTCGGAACAGGGCAACCCTTTGTGATTGAAGCGGATGAATACGATACGGCTTTTTTTGATAAGCGCAGCAAATTCGTTCACTACCGCCCCCGTACAGCGATTTTGAATAATTTGGAATTTGACCACGCCGATATTTTTGACAACCTCGCCGCTATTGAAAAGCAGTTTCACCACCTCGTGCGCACCGTGCCATCAACGGGGCGGATTGTGGTGAACGGGTTGGAAGAAAGCCTCACCCGCGTGTTGCACCAAGGCTGCTGGAGCGAAGTGCGCACTTTTGGCAGCGCGGTCAGCGACTTCACCGCCCAAGGCGAGCCGGATGCGTTTGACGTATTGCACGCCGGACAAGCAGCGGGGCATAAAGTGGCGCGGGTCGAGTGGCGGGTGTTTGGCGTTCATAACCAGTTGAACGCGCTGGCGGCGATTGCAGCGGCGGAACACCTTGGCATCACGCCCGCACAATCCGCCGAGGCCTTGCAAGAATTTGTGAACGTGAAGCGCCGCATGGAAGTGCGTGCCAGCGTCAACGGCATCACGATTTACGATGATTTTGCCCACCACCCCACCGCCATCCGCACCACGTTGAACGGTTTGCGCCGCCAAATGGAGCATTCCGGTGTATCGGGGCGGATTCTGGCGGTGTTTGAGCCACGCAGCAATACGATGAAATTGGGCGCGATGAAAGCCCAACTGCCGTGGAGTTTAGAAGAAGCCGATTTCGCCTTCTGCCATACCGGAGGTTTGAATTGGGACGCAGCCGAGGCGCTCTCCAGCATGGGTAACCGCGCCCAAACCGCGCCGAATGTCGATACGCTGGTGGAGCAAGTGGTAGCCATTGCCCAGTCGGGCGACCACATCGTGTGCATGAGCAATGGCGGCTTTGGGGGTGTTCACCAGAAGTTGGCACAACAGCTGGCTACCAAAGCACAGACATCTTAAAGGGGTATTCGTACAAACACGGGGGGCTAAAAGGGAGGCGAGTGCTATAAATCTTTCTTTCATCCAGAAAGGAATACCGTGTCCCGTACATTTCAACTCTCTGCCTCAGCTGCTTTGGTTTTATCCCTGTTCGCTTCAGCCGCCCAAGCTGCCGAACATCAGCTTTCCAAAATCCATTACGACTCTGCACGCAATGTAAACGTGTTGGACATGGTGATGAGTATTGATTGGGATGTTGATGCCCCTCCCGCTGGACGGGATAAAGCATTCCTAGAAGGAATTTTGCGCCAATCCTCCCAAAGCCTGTTTACCATGACCGAAGGTAAACAGATGCTCGGTACGGTGTATGTGTATAA
>CALMCD010000273.1 GCA_937863075.1 uncultured Rhodoferax sp.
ACCTTTGATTTGAACCCCGAACAGCGTTTTTTAATGGTCAGCCGCTTGTTGCCAACCCCACTGGTGGCGAACGCCTTGGCAGTGCAACGCGCCAACCGCGAATACCAAGAGCGTGCGTTGGGGCGCAAAGGTTTGCAGCGCATGTATATCGGCACGCTTACGCTCAGTTTGGTGATGGCGGTTTTTGGTGCGGTGCTGCTGGCATTGGTGTTGGGTGACCAAATCGCGCGTCCCTTGGTGATGCTGGCACAGGGCGTGAGTCAGGTGGCAGCGGGTGATTTGACCCCCAAAATGGCGCTCCAAGGGAATGATGAATTGGTCGGATTGACCCGCGCCTTTGCCAGCATGACCGAGCAAGTCGCCGATGCCCGCCGCAAGGTAGATACCGCACGCGCCCATTTGCAAGCGATTCTGGATAACCTCACGGCGGGTGTGATGGTGGTGGATAGCGATGGAAAAATCCGCTCGGCGAACCCGGGTGCGGCACAAATTTTGCAATGCGATGTAACCACGCTCACGGGGCGCAACCTGTCGGAAATCGAGGGGCTGAACCAGTTGGAAGAGTTTACCGAGCAAGGGCAGGAACATTTTCAGCGCACCATTGAAATTCCATCGCAGCACGCACGCAGTAGTGCGTTTGATCGTCCCTTGGCGCTGATGGTGCGCGGGGCGACCCTGCCCAGCCAAGAGCGTTTATTGGTGTTTGACGATATTTCCGACATCGTTTCCGCCCAGCGTGCGCAGGCGTGGGGCGAAGTGGCGCGGCGATTGGCGCATGAAATCAAGAATCCGCTCACGCCCATTCAGCTTTCGGCGGAACGGTTGGAACGCCGACTCACAGGTAAATTGCAAGAAGCCGATCAACAAGTGCTGACCAAATCGGTCAAAACCATTGTGGAGCAAGTCGAATCCATGAAGCGGTTGGTCAATGATTTTCGGGATTACGCCCGTCTGCCATCGGCGCAACTGCAACCCGTGGATTTGAATGCCTTGCTGGTGGACGTGATGCAGCTCTACGAGTACGAAGGTCAGCAGACTTTGCACATTGACTGGGAATTGGATGCGCAATGCCCATTGATTCGGGGCGATGCACAGCAGTTGCGGCAAGTCATTCACAATATCGTGCAAAACGCGCAAGATGTGAGCGACAAAATCGTGATTCGCACCGTGAACCGCCCCGCTTCGGAACGGGTGCGTTTGATGGTGCTGGATTGGGGTAGCGGTTTTCCACCGGATATTCTCAAAACCGCTTTTGAGCCTTACGTGACGACCAAGGCCAAAGGAACGGGTTTGGGGCTGGCGGTGGTGAAAAAAATTGCGGATGAACACGCGGCACGCATCGACATCTCCAACCGCGTGGAACAAGGCGTTACAGTCGGGGCGCAGGTATCATTATCATTTGCTTATCATTCACAGCAAGCGGTAGCAACGGCGGCATAGCGGTAGGCAGTAAGAACGGTAAAGTACATTCAACATGGCAAATATACTGGTAGTGGACGATGAACATGGCATTCGAGACCTCCTGTCGGAGATACTGAATGATGAAGGGCATACCGTCGAGCTAGCCGAGAACGCAGCCCAAGCACGCAAACATCGCCAGCGCGAACGACCCGACCTTGTGCTATTGGATATATGGATGCCGGATACCGATGGTATTTCGCTGCTTAAAGAATGGGCTTCTACGGGTTTGCTGACCATGCCCGTCATCATGATGAGCGGACACGCCACCATCGAAACGGCGGTGCAAGCAACCAAGATTGGTGCGTTGGCGTTTTTGGAAAAACCCATCACCCTGCAAAAATTGCTCAAAGCGGTGGAGCAAGGGTTAGCGCGTAATACCGTGCAATCGGCGTTTTTGCTGGCATCGGCGCAGGCACAGGCTGCCAAGGCCAAAACAACGTCACCACCCGCTACGAGCAGCAAGCCCGTGGTGGTTGAACCACAAGAGTCCCACCTCACCCCCACCATCCAGAGCTTCATGCTGGATAAGCCGCTGCGGGAAGCGCGGGATGATTTTGAAAAAGCCTATTTTGAATTCCACCTCGCCAAGGAAGGCGGCTCCATGACCCGTGTCGCGGAAAAAACGGGTTTGGAACGCACCCACCTCTATCGCAAACTCAAGCAACTGGGGGTGGATATGAACAAAGGAAAACGCCCCTAACGCAGAATACTACGCAGGGGCGAGGCGAGAGTGACGCGGGTTGACGCTTATTTGCGCAAGCCGTCAAACAACGCGGGGCTTTCGGGTGAGCCAAAACCACCCGCACTCGGTGGATTGGCACTGCGTACACCCGAAGCACTACTAGAACTGCTGATGGTATTGACAGGCGCTACGCTGACCGATCCATTGCTGTTTACCGTCAGTTCAAACACCGTCCACACATCTTTGCTACCCGCGTAGGTAGCCGCTGGTGGGGTGTAGTTGTACACCGTACCATTGCCAAATTCCAGCCGTACATTGGCACCGGAAGTGCCGATATTGGTCGTGCCATCATAATGGTGGACGGAATAGCGGTACACCCCGGGGCGTAAGGCGGTGGCGCTTCCAGTACGGGGGCAGGTCGTCGTTTCAGGGCCGTAGGAGGACATATCGTCCACATCCAAACCGCACATATCGCCACCAGTTTTTGCACTGAAATACACATGCCAACGTGTACCATCGGCGGCAGGGCCTGTGAGGTGGGAATCAATATCATCGGGGTTTTGTCCCCACGTCAAAATCACACGGAACTGCCCACTCACCAAACTACCAGCACCCGTAGAAGGTGAAAGCGCAATGGTGACGGTATTGGCTGCTGTCGTACAACCCAGTGTAGCGGTTTGACTGGCTGCCACATAACCATTGGCCGTAACACCCACCGACACCGCACCCGATGGCAAACCCGTTAAAGTTGCCACGCCCAAACTATTCGTCGTGACTGTTTGTCCACCCAACGTAATGGTTGCCCCAGAAAGTGGAGCCGACACACCTTGCACCGCGTTGTAAACCTGCACTTGGGCGGTGGCGCAATTATTTGTTCCCGATCCACCTGTTTGGGTAATCGCTTCGGGCACAAGGTGCAAGGTGGTGTAATCAAATTTGAACGTGACGTTGTACATCGTCTCCACCGTCGTGGTGGCGCTGGGGTTAAAAGGATTCACAACCGGAATTTGCATACGAATGTTTTCCACCAGTACCCGATCCGTGCCTGTACCCGTACCCCGAGCGCTGGAAAAATCAATCACCGTTTGAGCCTGAACACCACCAAACATCATCAATGCAAGTGTTGTAGCGGCAAATTTTAGGTTTTTCATAATCACTCCTTTGTTTATGAATTCACAGTTTAAACCTAAAATTTTCAAAAGCATTGACATATAGCAATACTTTTGGTGTATGAAAAAGAAATAAAAAAATCCCCAGTCACATCACATGACTGGGGATTTTTGATTGGTTTGCTATCGTAACGATAGCTACTTATGCAGTACCAGCTTGCACTTTACGCCAACAACGCATTCACCCGCTTCACGTAAGCCGCTGGGTCTTCTGGCAAACCGCCTTCGGCTAACAAAGCTTGGTCGAACAAAATGTGCGCCAAATCGTGGAAATGCACACTGCCTTCGAGCTTTTTGACCAGCGCGTGTTCGGCATTCACTTCCAAAACCGGTTTGGTGTCGGGGGCGGGTTGTCCGGCTTGTTTCAGCATCCGTGCCAATTGCGTACTCATGCCGTGGTCTTGCGACACCAAGCACGCGGGGCTATCGACCAAACGGGTGGTGATGCGCACGTCTTCAGCTTTGTCTTTCAGCGCTTCTTTCAGCTTGGCGAGCAGCGGTTTGAAGGTTTCGGCGGCTTCTTCAGCGGCTTTTTTCTCCGATTCGTCTTGCAGTTTGCCCAAATCGACCGCGCCTTTTGCCACGCTTTGCAGCGGTGTGCCGTCAAATTCTTGCACGAAGTTGAGTGCCCACTCGTCCACGCGGTCGGTCATCAACAGCACTTCGATGCCTTTTTTCTTGAACACTTCCAGTTGTGGACTGTTCTTCGCAGCGGCGAGCGTATCGGCGGTGATGTAATAAATGGCTTCTTGCCCTTCTTTCATCCGTGCTTTGTAGTCGGCTAAAGAAACGTTCACCGTGTCGCTGCTGGTTGATGCAAAACGCACGAGTTTCAATAAACGCTCTTTATTGGTGTGATCTTCGCCCAAGCCTTCTTTTAGCACTGCGCCAAATTCGCCGTAGAAGGTGGTGAATTTGCCTTCGTTGGTTTCATTGTTGCTTGCCAAATCTTCCAGCATCGACAGCACGCGCTTGGTACATCCTTCGCGGATGGCTTTCACGTCGCGGCTTTCTTGCAGCAATTCGCGGCTGACGTTCAAGGGCAAATCGGCCGAATCGACTACGCCTTTCACAAAGCGCAGGTAAGTGGGCAGCAGTGCTTCGGCATCGTCCATGATGAAGACGCGCTTCACGTACAGCTTCAAACCGCCTTTTTTGTCCCGATTCCACAAATCATGCGGCGCTTTGCTGGGGATGTAGAGCAGTTGCGTGTATTCGGTGCTGCCTTCTACGCGGTTGTGCGTGTGGGCAAGGGGCGCGGCGTAATCGTGGCTGATGTGCTGATAAAACGCATCGTATTCTTCGGTGGTTACGTCCTTTTTGGGGCGGCTCCAAATTGCGTTGGCTTTGTTGACGGTTTCCCACTCGCCGGTTTTGACCATGCTGCCGGGCTGATCGTTTTCGCCTTCTTTCCACTCTTCCTTTTCCATTTGAATGGGCAGGCTGATGTGGTCGGAGTATTTGCCGATGATGCTTTTCAGTTTCCACGCACTGGCGTATTCCAAGGCATCGTCACGCAGATGCAAAATCACGCTCGTGCCGCGTGTGGCGCGTTCGATGCTTTCGACTTCAAAATCGCCCGAACCACCGCTAATCCAGCGCACGCCTTCGGAGGCTTGCATCCCTGCGCGACGCGATTCGACGGTGATTTTGTCCGCCACAATAAAACCGGAATAAAAACCGACACCGAATTGCCCAATCAGTTGGGAATCGGCTTTTTGGTCGCCGCTCAATTTGCTCACAAAATCTTTCGTGCCGCTTTTGGCAATCGTACCGAGGTGGTCAATCGCTTCTTGCGTACTCATGCCGATACCGTTATCGGTGATGGTGAGCGTTTTAGCATCCTTATCGAATGTGACTTGCACCTTCAATTCGGGATCGTTTTCATACAAGCCACCATCGTTAATGGCTTCAAAGCGCAGCTTGTCGCAGGCATCGGACGCATTGGAAACCAACTCGCGCAGAAAAATTTCTTGGTTGGAGTACAGCGAATGCGTGACAAGGTGCAGCAACTGGGCAACTTCTGCCTGAAAAGAATGGGTTTGTTTGGTCATAGGAAAAAATCAACAATACAGAAATCAGAAATACAAAAACACAAGGAATCCGCTATCTAGGGGTGATAGCGGATTTTTCAAGACAAAGCCGATGGATTAGTTCGCGTACTTCACCCCATTCGTCCGCAGCAAATACACATGGTTGGCACTGTTTTTTCGGGCGGATACGGTGTAGCCGTTGTAAAAGTTGAGGAACGAAGCCACCAGCGAATCGGGTTCAGGCGTATCGGATGTCCAGAACCAGCCCTCGGTTCCGGGGAAGGCTTTGACGTTGATTTTGCGCAGTTTGGGGTCGGGATTCGCTTCGATCAATGTTGCCAATTCCGATTGGGTCGGCACACGCCATTCGGTGTTGGAGAGCCGCTGTGCATCGTCAAACGTCAGTTCTTTCGATTGTCCCTCGCACCGCTTTCCGCCCCATGTTTGTCCCACGCTGCAACGTTGCCAGACCAGTGTCGTTTTCAAATCGTGGATTTCGGTGCCGCCGTTCCAAATTTCATAGCGCTCGTTAATGATTGTGGGTTCGGGTTCTTCTACTTGAGGAGCAGGCACAGGCACAGGAACGGTAGCAGTTTCCTCAGCCCATGTGTTTGCATTCATTGCACCTAACCACAATGCCACACCACAAATCAGCATTTTTTTCATTGTCAACCTTTCGGGATATTCAGGATAAATAGGGAAGAGTCCGCCATTGTCCCAAAACCCCACAGACGCTGGGTCGATTGAGGCAATTTCTACAATGCACCGTTCACTTATTCACCAGTTCAAGGAGTTTCACATGGGTTTGTTTGATATGTTCAAAAGCGATAGCGGAGAAAAAATGACCCCCCACCTCGCGTTCGCAACGTCGTTGCTGTACATGATGAGTGCGGATGGGGAAATTGACCCCGAAGAAGTCGGACACTTGTTGAGCGTGTTGGGTGGCAGCGATGATGGCAACGGCTCCATCGGTGTCGGCGCACAGAGCCAAGCCTTATTGGATTCTGCGGTGAAGTATCGCCGTAAAAATTCGATTGAAACCTTTTTGCAAGCCGCTACGCCCTTGCTGTCGGATGCCCAAAAAATGTGCATCTTGGTGAATTTAATTGATTCTTCGTTGGCGGATGGTCAGCCAGAACCCGAAGAACAAGCCTTGTTTGC
Organism: uncultured Rhodoferax sp.; assembly: GCA_937863075.1. Taxonomy (GTDB): domain Bacteria; phylum Pseudomonadota; class Gammaproteobacteria; order Burkholderiales; family Burkholderiaceae_C; genus Allorhodoferax. The sequence continues at coordinate 6,507 of CALMCD010000273.1, forward strand.
CAAGTTTCTCGCGGCATTCGGTGTGAGTGAAGAGCGTTTCCGCCCCTTCTTTGAAGTCATCATGATCAAGAGTGACCGCACCGTGTTCACCAACTCCAACCATCCCAGTAACCAAGCAGGGCATCAGGTGCGGTTGAGCGTTTAATCCAGTATCTTCCAAACCAGCGTGAGGCCTAGCTCGAATAAATCGAAATCGAAATCGGTATGGGCTTTATTGTCACGCTGGATTTTTTGGCGGTCGCGTTCCGGTGTGGCGATGGCATCGGCAACGTGGGTGGCACGGGCGTAACCTTCTAGCGCACGTTCTACCGCCTTGGGGTCGAGCAAAGAAAACGCCGAACGGCAATGCGGACAAGCATGATCGGTACGCAAATCCACCGAAGCACCGCAACTGCTGCACCGAATAACGCCTATTCGCTGCGCCATATCGTTCACTTCAGCGGGGGTGAGCAGGCGCACAAACCCTTTTTCAATCATGAACGCAGAAAACGTACTCCAGCGCCCATGCCGTTGGGGGCAGCGGTGGGTGATGTAACGTCCGGCTTTCACCACATCAAACCCTGAAACCAAGGTATGCCGACAATGCGGACACTGCATTTTTTGCGCTAAGGGGTTACGCGGCGTATCCCGATGCGCGTGGAGCTGTTGAAACAATTCCACAATCGCAGCCGGAGATAAACGCAGATTTTCCTGCGGGTCAAACCAAATGCCCTGACAGGGGTAACACAAGTCCAGTTCCACCGTTTTTCCCTGCATACCTGCTAGCTGCATAACGTGCATGGGCTGTTGGCAGGAGGGGCAGGCGGTGTGTTTCACCATACAGGGCTTATCGGATTACCGATTCAAAATGTTTCATGCGGAGCCAAATACCGCCATTGCCCCGCCGGTAAATTGCCCAGCATCACCTTGCCGACCCGCACGCGCTTGAGTCCGACCACCTTCAGTCCGACCAATTCGCACATACGGCGAATTTGGCGTTTTTTGCCTTGGGTGAGGACGAAGCGCAATTGCTCGGGGTTTTGCCATTCGACGACAGCGGGTTTCAACGCCTCCCCATCCAACCGCAGGCCATGCCGCAGCAGACGCAGTTTATCGGCAGGAAAGACCGATTGCACATCGGTGCGCACGGCATCGTTGTCGCCAATCGCTATCAGATGCGGATGGGTCGCGGCGGCTGAGGTGGCCGCAGCGGGGTTTTCGACATGGGTATATGCCACGCGCACCAGATATTCTTTTTCCATCACCGTATCTTCGCCAATCAACTGGCGTGCTACGCGACCGTCTTGCGTCAGCACCAAGAGTCCGGTGGAATCAATATCCAAGCGTCCGGCTGGAACCAAACTTTTCAATTGGCTGTAGTTGAAGAAAAAGCGGGCGTTATCGTCTTTCCAGCGGTTTTGCGGCTGAATCAGGGTGATGGCTGGTTCGTGTCCGTCTTCCGCTTGCCCGCTCACAATGCCCATGGGCTTGTGCAGCAAAATGGTGACTTGGGTGGCTTGTTGACCTTGGGCTTTTTGGTCGATTTCGATGCGGGCATTGGGATCGACTTGCTGCCCCATTTCTGCCACGCGCCCATTGACTTTGACCCAGCCTTTGGCAATCCAAGCATCTGCTTCACGCCGTGATGCCAAGCCCAGCTCGGCCATACGCTTATTCAGCCGAATGGTTCCATTTGCGCCATAGGCGGCGGTATTGCTTTGTCCTTGGGGGATGGGGGCGGCAGAGGGTTTTGCGGCAGCGACGGGTTTAGGGGCGCGGCGGAAAGTGGGGGTAGCAGGGGATTGGGAGTCGGTCATGGGGTTTTGGTTAGGTATCCGTTCAATTTGCGGCACTGAAACGCCCGCGCTGGCTGCGTTCTTGTGGGAGCCATTTGCGCATCACGAATTCGATAGCCGATTCGCCAATGGGGGTTAAAGTTTGATCAAAGCGCGGCATTTGGTAGCGGAAAGTTGCATCCAGCACTTCGATTTTGAGGACTTGGGCATCATCCGAAAAATCCGCCAATAATTCCAGCAGATTCACCGATTTGTCCGTCCAGCTTTTGAACTTGTGCGTAGTGAATGTCCATTTGTGGTCACTATTGAAGGTGGATGGGAAAACGCCTTGCTCATAAAGGTCTTCCGATGGTACGGTGATGATGAGATGCCCACCCGGACGCACCACGCGCAGCCAGTGGTACAAGGCTTCGGCGGGGTCGCGCATGTGTTCGAGGCAGTGGCTGGAGTGGGCGAAATCAAAAGTCCCATCGGCTACCGATTCCATCAACTGGGCATCGCCATCTTTCAAATCCCAGCCACGGCAACTGCGCATGAGGGGGAATAATTCGCCATATTGCCCCAGCTCGTCTGCACCCGCACCGATGTCAATTCCATCGCCCACAAAATAGCGGGTAGCAAAACGGCTATCGTACAAACGCCGCATCGCGGCCTTACTGGTTTCGTGCATGGCAAATTCAATCTTTTATTTAATGTTTTATCAAGGGGAAGGGGTGGGAAAGTGTAACGCTTCTGGCTCGGCGATACGTTGCGCTAATGCACGCAACTTCCCCGCATATTCCAATTCCTGCCCCTTGTGGCGCAGCGATTCTTCCAGCGAAACGGCTAATTCGGCGGATTGACGCGCCTCCGCCCAGCGCCCTGCCTGCCAGTGGGAGGCGGCATCCAATACAGCGGAGGTCAGCGCCCGTTCTCTCTGCAAATGCCGCCAGCGTTGCGCTTGCACGGGCAGTTTGACCAGCGTGGCAAATGCCCGCAGTGCCAAATGCAGCACCACGAACAACAATCCCAGCCCGATTAAAAACAGGTTGAGCGATACGTTCAAGCGGTACGGATGCCAAAACAGCGAAACCACCGCATGGTTACTGCCCGCAAACAATGCACTTGCCACCGCGACCGCAAACAGCCCCATAAACCACAGTACAAAACGCATTCAACGCCCCCCCGC
>CALMCD010000274.1 GCA_937863075.1 uncultured Rhodoferax sp.
GCGTTGGGCTATACCGTGCAGGGAGCTGATGATTATGGATTGGCGATACGCTATGTCGCAGAACACGCACTGTCTCGCCCTACGGTAGCGTTGATTCATGGTACATCGCGTGCCGATAAAGAATGGTCAGTTGCGCACTGGGTGGAATTGGGTCGGCGGCTGAATCAAGCTGGGTTTTCTATCGTCATCGCGCACGGAAACGCGGCAGAAAAAGCCACCAGCGAAGCTATCGCCCACCAGCTCGAAAACGCCCGCATCTGGCCGGCAATGGGTTTGGATGTGCTGGTGGACGCAATGGCGCAATGCGTGGGCGTGATTGGCGTGGATAGCGGCTTGAGCCATATCGCCGTCGCGCTGAATTTGCCCCATGTGCAGATTTATAACTTCGATACCGCTTGGCGCACTGGCCCGCGTGTGCCGCACCAAATCAGCGTTTTCACCCAGCCGCAGCCGAGTGTCGATGCGGTTTGGCAGGCGTGGGGGCGGGTGAGGTCATGATCCGAAGCCTCTACTCCCTCCTCACATGGGCGATTCAGCCATTGGTGCGAATCAAACTACGCCGCCGCGCCCAAGCCGAACCGCTTTATGGCGAAAAAATCCCCGAACGCTTCGGTTTTTATAGCACTCCATGCAATACAGGCGGGCGTTACAGTGATATTTCCTATATTTGGATTCATTCCGTATCGCTAGGCGAAACCCGTGCCGTTACACCGTTGATTACTGAATTGCGAAAACGGTTCCCCGATATGCGTTTATTGCTCACCAACGGCACGGCAACGGGGCGCGAGGCGGGGCGCAGTTTGCTGCGAGAAGGCGATATTCAGGTGTGGCAGCCGTGGGATAGCGTGGGGGCGGTCACCCGATTTTTGGATACGTTCCAACCTCGCATCGGCTTGCTGATGGAAACCGAGGTATGGCCGAATTTAACGGCGCTCTGTGCCGCACGAAAAATCCCATTGTGCGTAGTGAACGCGCGGTTTAGCGATAAATCGTTGCGTCAAGCCCTGCGAATGCAATGGCTGGCGCGTCCGGCTTATTCGGCATTGCACGCGGTGTGGGCGCAAACGCTGGCAGATGCGAATCGCTTAAAAGAAATCGGTGCGCCCGTGCGAGGGGTGATGGGGAATTTTAAATTCGATGTCACGCCCGATCCTGCACAACTCGAAAAAGGGCGGGCGTGGCGGGGAATACGGCCTATGCAAAATCGTCCAATCATCGCTTTCACCAATTCGCGCGAAGGCGAGGAAGCATTGTTTTTGGACGCGATCAAAGAAATTCAAGGTGTGCAATGGTTGCTCGTTCCGCGCCACCCGCAGCGTTTTGATGCGATTGCTGCGTTGTGTGTAGAAAAAGGTTTCAGCGTGTCACGCCGCAGCCAGTGGGCAAATAATAATAAAGATGCACCCGAATCCGCCGATATTGGCGATATTTGGCTGGGCGATAGCATGGGCGAAATGGCGTTGTATTACGGCATGGCGGATGCTGCGCTGCTGGGTGGCAGTTTTGCACCGTTGGGCGGACACAATTTAATCGAATCCACTGCCTGCGAATGCCCGATTGTGATGGGATTACACACCTTTAACTTCGCCCAAGCCGCCGAATTAGCGGTTGCAGCGGGTGCGGGTTTTGTGCGGGACGGTATGCAAGCGGCGGTGCAAACAGCCGTTCACATCGCGCAATCGCCCACCGAACTGGAAAAAGCCCGCCACGCTGCCCGCAGTTTGGGCGAGGCACATCGCGGGGCGGCGGCTCGCACAGCGGATGCGGTGGTTACGCTGTTAGCGGAGTCAGCCGATCCAGCGCAATAGCGGCATCCAGCGTATCCAATAAATCTTTACGCACCTTGCGTTTGGTGGCGGCGTGCGCACGCATGTTGATGGTTTGCAGTTGCTTGGCGACTGCTTCGGCGCGGGGCAATAATTCCTCGGCGGTCACCAGCTCATCCAAAAATCCGACCGCAATGGCGGTTTGGGGGGTGAACATCTCAGCGTTAATCACCGCTCGTTCAAACGCAGCGGGCATGAGCCGATTGCGTGCCAGCGCGATGCCCACATGGTGCATGGTCATGCCGATTTTGACTTCGTTCAGCCCAATCGTGAACGCGCCTTCCACGCCAATGCGGTAATCCGCCGCCAGCAGCAAAAACGCGCCTTTTGCCACTGCGTGACCCGAACACGCCACGATGATGGGTTGCGGGTGTGCGAGCATTCGGCGCGTCAGGGTTGAACCTTCTGCTACCAAGTTTGTCGCATTTTCAGGACTGGAGCGCATGGTTTTGAGGTCATAACCACCGCTCAAAATCCCTGTTTGCCCCGTCAAAATCACGACCGCACCAGCGGCTTCGGCTTGGTCAAGGGCGTGGTTCAATTCCTTAAGCAAATCTGAAGAGATGGCATTGACCTTGCCATTTTGGAGCGTGATGGTAGCGATTCCATCGTTCAGGCTATAGCGTAATAGTTCGGGCATAGTAAAATAAATTCTTGGGAAATTTTCACAAATTTCTTCAACCGGATTTTCAACAGGAAGAACAGGAAGGTGAATATGAAGCATACTGTAAATGCAATAACCCGTTGTGCGGTAATCGGTTTTGCGCTGCTCGCGGCAACCCAAGGCGCACAAGCGGCGGATCCCGGACGCGGCAAAACACTGTGGAGTTCATGCAGCTCCTGCCACGGCGCAACCCCTGCCACCAATGTATCGGGTAGCTGGAAAGCATCCGGCACGGCGGCGAACCAAGGCGATGCCAGCTCGATTTTGAAAGGCATCAACAACGAACCGACCATGAGCATGTTCAAGGGCGTGCTTTCCACCACCGACCAAAGCGATTTAGCCGCATATATCAACGCCGCACGCTACAACAAATCCCAAGCCACCAACGACCAATGCGTATTTGCATGGGCCGAAGCGCAATTACCCGCCGTATTCGGTAAACCTGCGGTGCAACAAGGCTCTGCGGGAACATTGGCTTATCGTTTGTACGCCAGTAACAATGCCGTGGGTTACGACAGTGCCGATGGTCAAGTTTGGGTACTCGCGCCCAGCTTGGGTTTTGCCACCCCTGTTGCTTTGGGTGCTGCAACCAGCACGAGTTTGATGGGTTCGGCGCGGACGGCGAATTGCAGCCAGTAAGAAATCACTTTACAAATTTCTTACCAACCTTTATAAAAGCCCATTCTGTTGTATCCGGTACACCACTATGACTACTGCATCTTACGCACGTTGGGCTTTTATCACCTTGTTGGCGTTTCTGCTCACGGGGTGTGGGCATTTTTGGCATCACGGTGGACACCACGGCAGACACCACCACCGTCATAGCGCCGTTGAATCTCCGCAATCTCCACCGAATACGATTCATACCAACGCTCGCACCCCAGTTGCTGGGCTTTTTGGTGTAGGCGATGGCGCGTAATTCGGCTGCCATTTTGGAATAATCCGCATCCAAATTTTTGGCAACTGCTCGAAATATAACAACAAACATTAGTTACCTCCGGGTTTTATATTTTGAATTATGGTGCTCTTTTATCCACAAACTGTTGTATAAAACCCGCACCCGCCCACATCCCCACGAGCGTGAGCCATGCCGTGAGCGCGAAAATCGAACCGCCCGTCATCCCCGCGCCCACCGCGCAGCCACCTGCTAGCATTGCGCCAAAGCCCATCAAAATCGCGCCAGCAATGTAGCGCGTCATGCTGTAGCCGTCTTTGAAACCTTCAATTTGCAAATCCTTACCGTACCATGCCCCGAGGAATGATCCCGCAAACACCCCGGGCAGTAAACCAAATTCAAAGCCGATTTTGCGACTCGGTTCCGCCAATACGCGCATCAACCATTCCGCCGAGGGGCCGCTAAACGTCAGGCTTTGAATTTGAATCGGCTCAAACGACGCAATCGACACCTGATAACTAAACCACCAGCCCGCCGCCACCGTCAGCCCCACGCCGATGCCGCCCAGCCATTGCAATACCTTGCGCTCAGGATTCCGCCACGAAAAAAACAGCGCGGCGGCAAACCACACCAGCCCCGCCACCAGTCCACCCCAATGCCCCACGCCCACGATGGCGAGCAAATCGCGCGATGCGCCGCCGTCAATCGTCCACCATTCGCTAATGCCCACGCGCACGGGGGACAGCATTCCGCCCAGCGATGCTTGCGCTGCTACCGCAAAAATCAAGCCCGATAACAGCGCCCGCAAATTCCCGTTCGCCGACAACACCAACAAACGGCTGGCACAACCCCGCGTCAGCACCATGCCCACGCCAAAAATCAGCCCGCCCATCAATGCCCCTGAAATGCTGCCGCGTGCCGATAATTGGCGTGCATTTCCCACATCCAGCCCGCCCGCCAACTGCAAAACCTGCACGGCAATCACCGCGCTAGAGAACGCAAACAGCCAGACCGAAAGTTTTTCGCCAAAGCTACGCCCCCAAAATTCCAGCACCGCCGCCCGCAGGCAAAAACGCGAACGTTGCGCCAAAAATCCAAACGTTAAGCCGATCAATACACCGCCAATCGCCAGCACCGTACCATCACCATGCTGCTCTAAAAGAGTTGCCAGATTCATGCAATTCCCCAATAATCCATTTATAGTTTCGTAAATCCTTATATTAGCAGGGGGAAATAGAGAATGATGCACCGCCGAGCCTTATTTCGTGTAGGAATGCTAGGAATCGCTGCGGCGGTAGGCAATGGATGGCTATCGCAGGCGATGGGTGCGGTGTTGCCCGTTCCCCAATCGCTGAAAGACGAGTTAGCCAAAGCGCTGGCACGGCGTACCCCGCTGGTGGTGATGGTGAGTTTGGATCGTTGCCCGTTTTGCAAAGTAGCCCGCGACCATTATTTAGAACCCCTGTCGCGCAAAGAGGGGATTTCGGTTGTTCAAATCGACATGCGTTCCGCCAAAAGCGTTCAACATTTTGATGGCAGCGAAAAAACCCACGACCAAATCACCCGTGAATGGGGCATCACCATTGCGCCCACCGTGCTATTTTTTGGCGCAAATGGCAAAGAAGTGGCTGAACGATTGGTCGGTGGCTATTTACCCGATTTTTACGG
>CALMCD010000275.1 GCA_937863075.1 uncultured Rhodoferax sp.
TTGGGATACTGCAATCGGCTGGTGGGGGTGGATCGGTACTCTAAGTTTCCGGCGAGTTTGCAAAAATTACCCCAAGTCGGCGGCGGGCTTGACCCGAATATCGAAATGATTATGTCCCTGCGGCCGGATGTGGTGCTGATGGCGAAATCGTCCCGCGCGGGGGAGCGGTTGGAGGCGTTGGGCATTAAAGTCTTTGCGCTTGAACCCAAAACCCATGCCGATGTGCAGCGCGTGATGCTCAAAATCGGGGAATTATTGGAAGCCAAAGATGCCCTGCGCGTGTGGCGCAACATCGACGCGGGCGTGACGGCAGCGGCGCAATCGCTCACGCCCCGCTTGCGTCAAACGACCGTCTATTTTGAAGTGAACCAAGGCCCGTATGCGGCGGGGGAAACGTCTTTTATCGGTGAAACGCTCACGCGCTTGGGTGTAAAAAACAGCATTCCGGCAAGCCTTGGCCCCTTCCCCAAGCTGAATCCTGAATACGTGGTACGCGCCAATCCCGATGTCATGATGATGGGCAAACTCAGCGCCAGCACGTTAGCGGCGCGTCCGGGTTGGGATAGCCTGCGTGCGATGAAAGAACAGCGTCTCTGCGTATTTTCTGATGATGAACGCGATATTCTGGTGCGCCCCGGCCCGCGCATGGCAGAAGGGGCGCGGCTCATGGTGAAATGCTTGGAAGCGAAAGCGCCGCGTAAATAATACGGATAATACGGAGCAAAAAATGGTATTACCCAACAAACTGCATATTACCAATCAAATTGCGCTGAATCAAGCCGAAGAAAAAATCAGCAAACAAAAAGCCAAGCAACTTTTTGAAAGCGGTGAAATTCATCGCATAGAAGTTGGAACGTTCCAAGGGCTTTCCCATATTCACGCCTATTTATTTGGTGATATTTACGAGTTTGCCGGAAAAATTCGGGATGTGAACATTTCCAAAGGCAATTTTCGCTTTGCTGCGGTGATGTATTTAGAGCCGTCTTTGGCGCATATCAGCAAAATGCCGCAAAGCAATTTTAATCAAATCATTGAAAAATATGTCGAGATGAATATCGCCCATCCATTCCGTGAAGGCAATGGTCGCGCGACGCGGATTTGGTTGGATTTGATGCTGAAATCCGAAATTCAGCAGGTTATTGATTGGAATAGTGTCGATAAAGAAGATTATCTCTCGGCAATGGAGCGCAGTGTCGTTAAAGATATTGAAATCAAACATTTATTGCAACACGCGCTCACCACCAAAATCAATGACCGTGAAATCTTTATGAAAGGTATTGATGTCAGCTATTACTACGAAGGTTATAGCCAATTCAATATCGAGGATTTATGAAACTTGCTTTCACCCTGCTTTTTCTCACGCTCATCCTCATCGGGCTGGGGGTGTGCGTGGGCAGTACGGGCTTTGGTTGGAATGGGTTCGATACCATCGTGATGGAAATTCGCCTACCTCGCACACTGGGCGCATGGGCGGCGGGCGCGTTACTCGGCTTGGCGGGGGCGGTGGCGCAGGGCTTGTTTCGCAATCCCTTGGCTGACCCGTATTTGCTGGGAAGTGCGTCGGGCGCATCGTTGGGCGTGGCGTTGGCACTCACGGTAATGGGCGGCGCGGTGGGCGGCGTTTTTTCCAATAGCTGGTTTATCCGCTTGGGGCTGACGGGCGCGGCGTTTGTGGGCGCGGTGGGTGCGGTGGTGCTGACGCTCACCCTATCGCGCGGCGTGGCGCAAACGCTGAGGCTATTGCTAGCGGGCGTGGTGGTCGGCGTGGTTCTGGGCGCGATGACGCAGTTATTGTTGCTGCTATCGCCCGATTCCTTGCAGGCGATGCAATCGTTTTTACTGGGTTCGACCGCGTTTGTGGGCTGGACTTCGTTCACCTTGATGGTCAGCGTTTGGAGCGTCTGCGCTCTTTGCGCATGGCTACTCGCGCGGGTGTTGGACGGTTTGAGTTTGGGCGATGCAACCGCCATTAGCCTCGGTTTACCCGTCGCCCCGATGCGGCTGGCGCTGGTCGCGGTACTGGCGTTGGCAACCGGAACGGCGGTCGCGCAAACGGGCTTGATTGCTTTTGTCGGATTGGCTGCGCCGCATTTGGTGCGCTCGCTGGTCAAAATCACGCACGGCGGGTTGATGCTGCTATCCAGCTTCGTGGGCGGGGTTCTTTTGCTTACGGCGGATATTGCCGCCCGCGCC
>CALMCD010000276.1 GCA_937863075.1 uncultured Rhodoferax sp.
TTTCACGCTAATCGGCTGCGGGGTTTTTAATTCTTGCGCGAAAAAGCTCACGCGCAGTTCTTCCAGCAGCCAGCGGAATTCTTCCATGCGCTCATCGCTTACGCCTTTGCGCTCGGCGACTAAACGCCAATAACGCTGTTCTTGCGGACGCAGTTCGGTCATGCGCTCGGCATCGCGCTTGGGGTCGGCGCGGTATTTGTCGAGGCGGGCGGTAATCGCTTTCAAATAGCGCGGCAGGTGTTGCAGGCGTTCCCACGGCGTGGCGAGTAGGAATTTTTTATGAACCAGCCGCTGCATTTGCGTGGTGCAATCGGCGGCGGCTTCCGCGGCGTTTTTGCTGTCTTTGATTTTGCGGGCGGCGCTGCTGTATTCACCCAAAATCGTGGCGGTGAGGCGGGCGATTTCGTTGGCAATCAGCGTTAAACGTCCGCGCCCTTCGTCGATGCGCTTTTTGAACGCCAATTCATCGGTCGGCAGCGGATTATTGAGGAACGCGCGTTCCAAGGCGAGGTGCACAATTTGTTCGCGCAATTCTTCCACCGTGCCGAGCTGCATAAACGTTACGCCCATTTTTTGCAGATCGGGGATATTTTTTTCCAGATATTTCAAAGCATCTTTGATTTGCAGCGCAAACAAGCGACGCAAACCCGCGCGGTGCTTGGTGGCGGCGGTTTCGGGTTCGTCAAATACTTCGATGGTGACGGCATCGCCTTGGTCAATCAGCGCGGGGAATCCGATGAGCGTTTGACCGCCTTTTTGGATTTCCAATAATTCCGGTAATTCGCCGAATGTCCACGCGGTATAGCGAGAACCCCCTCCCCCCTGCGGGGTACTCCCCCTTTTCAGGGGGAGAGCGGCTGCACTCCCCTCCTTTTGAAGGAGGGGTACGCTGGAGACGGGGGGTGGTGCGGGATGAGGGGTTAAATTCTTTTCCAATTTCAATTGCGCCAAAGCCTGAAATGCGCCCCGCGCTTGTCCGCCCAATTCGGCTTTTAATGCGCCGATATTGCGCCCATGTCCCAACTGCCGCCCATGCTCATCGACTACGCGGAAATTCATAAACTGGTGCGCTTGCAGCATATCCGCTTTGATGTCGGCGCGAACGAGATTGAGCGATGTCGCATCTTTCACCAATTTCAGCACCGCATCGACCAAATTGCCGCTACCAAAGCGTTCGGGTTGATTCAGCATTTCAGCGAATTTAGTCGCGGTATCCGGCAGCGGCACGAGGCGCGAACGTGGGCGCTGGTGCAGCGTTTTCAAAAGCGCTTGGATTTTGTCTTTCAACATTCCGGGAACGAGCCATTCGCAGCGTTCCTCGCTCACCTGATTCAGCACAAAAATCGGTACGGTGACCGTTAGCCCATCGCGCGGGTCGCCGGGTTCGTGCAGGTAGGTTGCCGCGCAATCCACGCCACCGAGTCGCACCGTTTTGGGGAATGACGCGGTGGTAATGCCAGCCGCTTCATGCCGCATGAGTTCATCGCGCGTCAGGTGCAGCAGCTTGGGATTTTTGCGCACTTCTTCCCGATACCAGCGCTCCAAGCTGTAGGCGCTGCACACATCTTGCGGCAAAAGTTGATCGTAGTAGGCGTAAATCAGCTCTTCATCGACTAAAACGTCTTGACGGCGGGATTTATGCTCCAGTTCCTCGACTTGCCGCACCATTTTTTGATTGGCGGCGAGGAAGGCAAGCGGCGTTTCCCACTCTCCGGCGACCAGTGCTTGCCGAATAAAAATTTCCCGCGCTCCGACCATATCAACGCGGCTGTAATTCGCCCGCCGCCCGCTGTACACCACAATGCCGTAGAGCGTGGCGCGTTCCATCGCAATCACTTCGCCCGCTTTTTTCTCCCAATGCGGGTCAAGAAGCTGCTTTTTCAGCAAATGCCCGCCGACGGATTCGATCCATTGCGGGTCGATATTCGCAATGCCGCGCCCAAAAAGCCGCGTGGTTTCCACGAGTTCGGAGGCAATAATCCAGCGCGAAGGTTTTTTGGTGAGATGTGCGCCCGGGTGCGGGAAAAATTTAATCGAACGCGCACCCAAATAGTCGCCCACCGCGCCATCGCCTTCCAATTTGCAGCCCACATTGCCCAGCAACCCTGCCAGCATCGCGCAATGAAGCTGCTCATACGAAGCGGGTAACGTGTTCATGCGCCATTTGTGTTCGGCGACGACGGTATGCAGTTGGCTGTGAATATCGCGCCACTCGCGCACACGGCGAATGTTCACAAAATTTTGCCGCAAAAGCTGCTCGTATTGCCGATTGCTGAGTTTGTGCGTTCCTGCCGCCCCGCCCCGTGCCGTTTCCAGCCACTTCCATAATTTCAAATAACCCGTAAATTCGCTTTTTTCATCGTCAAACTTTTTGTGCGCGGTATCGGCTTGCTGCTGCGCTTCCATCGGGCGGTCGCGGACATCTTGCACGCTCAAGGCGCTGGCAATAATCAGCACTTCGTCCAGCGATTCGCGTTTACGCGCCTCCAAAATCATGCGCCCGACACGCGGATCAAGTGGCAATTTGGCGAGTTCTTGCCCCGTCGCGGTGAGTTCGTTGGCATCATCCACCGCGCCCAATTCGTTCAAAAGCTGATACCCATCGGCAATCGCGCGACCGCTGGGGCGTTCCAAAAACGGGAAATCTTCCACATGACCTAGGTGCAGCGATTTCATCCGCAAAATCACGCCCGCTAGGGAACTGCGCAGAATTTCCGGGTCGGTGAAACGCTCGCGCCCCGCAAAATCTTTTTCATCGTAAAGCCGAATGCAGATGCCGTTTGCCACGCGCCCGCATCGCCCCATGCGCTGGTTGGCAGCGGCTTGGCTGATGGGTTCGACCAATAATTGTTCCACTTTGCTACGAAAGCTGTAGCGCTTAACCCTTGCTGTGCCTGCATCTATAACGTATTTGATTCCCGGAACGGTGAGCGATGTTTCTGCCACATTGGTCGCCAGCACAATGCGCCGCCCGCTGTGTCCGTCAAAAATCCGGTCTTGCTCGGCGGGACTTAATCGCGCAAAAAGCGGCAACACCTCGGCATGGCGCAGCACGGGGTTGTGGCTTAAATGCTTGCGGACGTGGTCGGCGGCTTCGCGGATTTCGCGCTCGCCCGGGAGGAAAACCAAAATATCGCCCTGCTGTTCCGGCACGCGCCAGAGTTCATCCACGGCATCGGCAATCGCGGTATTCAAATCGGTTTCGCGCGATTCTTCGTAAGGGCGGTAGCGCGTTTCCACCGGGAACATCCGCCCCGAAACCATAATCACGGGCGCTAAACCCTTGCGCGATTCAAAATGTTTGGCAAAGCGCTCCGCATCAATCGTGGCGGAGGTGACGACGACCTTCAAATCCGGGCGGCGCGGCAAAATCTGCTTGATATAGCCCAGCAGAAAATCAATGTTCAGGCTGCGCTCGTGCGCTTCGTCGATGATGATGGTGTCGTAGGCTTTCAGCAGCGGGTCGGTTTGCGTTTCCGCCAACAAAATCCCGTCCGTCATCAATTTAACCGAAGCGGTTTTCGAGAGCCGATCCTGAAACCGCACTTTATAGCCCACCACTTCGCCCAGCGGGGTTTTGAGTTCTTCGGCGATGCGTTTAGCGACACTGGAAGCAGCAATTCGGCGCGGCTGCGTATGCCCGATTTTCTGGATTTTTCCACGCCCCAACGCGAGCGCGATTTTAGGCAGTTGCGTCGTTTTACCCGACCCCGTTTCACCGCACACAATGATGACTTGGTGCTGGCGCAACGCTTGGCTGATTTC